>DOFS01000521.1:12356-50752 GCA_003523945.1 Nitrospiraceae bacterium
GCGATGGCAGGAGAGTTGTTGGAATTTCCTGGTGGAGTGTATGGGGTGGCTTTGAACTTGGAAGAAGATAGTGTCGGAGCGGTGCTTTTGGGTGAGGATGTTGGGATTCGTGAAGGAGATCCGGTGAAACGCACCGGACGAATCGCCGAGGTCCCGGTTGGAGAAGCACTCGTTGGTCGTGTTGTGGATGCCATCGGGAAGCCCATTGATGGAAAGGGTCCAATCAATACCACGGAGACACGGCTTATTGAAATTCGGGCACCAGGTGTGGTTGATCGGCAATCAGTGGGGGAACCGCTTCAAACGGGGCTCAAGGCCATTGACGCCATGATTCCGGTCGGTCGAGGGCAACGGGAGTTAATAATCGGAGACCGTCAGACCGGGAAAACGGCTATTGCCGTTGACACCATCATCAATCAAAAAGGCCTGGGTGTGTTTTGTTTTTACGTGGCCATCGGACAAAAACGATCGACGGTAGCTCGAGTAGTAAAAACCCTGGAAGATCACGGAGCCATGGAGTACACCACTGTGGTGTCGGCCACCGCTAGTGATTCAGCGTCGTTGCAATTTTTTGCACCGTATGCCGGTGTGACCATGGCCGAATATTTCCGTGACAATGGGAAGCATGCGCTTATCGTGTATGACGATTTGTCCAAACATGCCACCGCCTACCGCCAGCTTTCTCTTCTTCTTCGACGTCCACCAGGACGTGAAGCCTATCCGGGCGATGTGTTCTTTTTGCATTCCCGGTTATTGGAGCGAGCGGCGAAGATGAGTGATGAAAAGGGTGCTGGCAGTCTGACGGCATTGCCGATTATTGAAACTCAGGCAGGTGACGTTTCTGCCTATATTCCCACGAATGTGATTTCTATTACTGATGGGCAGATTTATCTAGCCGCTGACCTGTTCTATTCCGGAATCCGGCCTGCCATTAACGTTGGGTTATCGGTCTCCCGAGTGGGTGGTTCCGCCCAGATTAAAACCATGAAACAAGTAGCCGGGACCCTCAGGCTTGATTTGGCACAATATCGTGAAATGGCGGCCTTTTCGCAATTTGGAAGTGAATTGGATAAAGCCACGCAAGCTCAATTGGCTCGTGGTGCGCGCATGGTCGAACTGCTGAAACAGGAACAGTATAAACCCCTTGCTGTGGCCGATCAGGTGTTGTCAATTTTTGCTGGGGTGAATGGGTTTCTTGATAATGTTCCCGTGAATAAAATCCGGGAGTTTGAGCAAAGCCTGTTAGCCTTTGTTAAAGAAAAGTACCCCAATATCAGGGAAGAGGTCGTGACCAAAAAGAAGATTGATGATGAGTTCGGGGGCAAGTTAAAAAACATCATTTCCGAATTTAAACAGTCCAAAGGCTACGATCAAGCCGCATAAAAGTTTTTGCTATGCCAAGTCTTCAAAGTCTACGACGGAAAATTTCGTCCGTCAAAAATACCCAGAAAATAACCAAAGCCATGAAAATGGTGTCTGCGGCCAAGTTGAAACGCGCGCAGGATCGTATCTTAGCGGCTAGGCCCTATGCGCATCAGTTACGGGAAGTCATGGGACACCTGAGCGAACGGGTCAATCGTGCCTCCCATCCTCTTCTTCAGCGCCGGGACGGAAATGCGACGGAACTTCTGGTAATCACCAGCGACCGCGGGCTTTGCGGGGCCTTTAACGCCAATATCCTACGGCAGGCTGTGGTATTTTTGGAGGAGCAGTCCAGACAGGGGAAACAGGTGTCGGTGAGTCTGGCCGGGAGGAAATCGATTGATTTCTTCCGACGACGCAATTGGAAGATTCGTCAGCAATGGGGAGGCGTCTTTGATCGCCTTAGTTTTGAGCATGCCCTGGATATCGGGCAGAACATTATCTCCCAGTATCAAGAAGGCACCTTTGATCACTTATATGTGGTCTATAACGAATTTAAATCGGTCATGCAGCAGCAGGTGATCATCGAAAAGCTGCTCCCCATTGAATCGGTCCAGGAGCCTGGTGGAAGGGAGAAGCCGGTGGAAGCCGGGAGTTATCTGTATGAGCCAGATGAAAATGAACTGTTGGCCACCTTATTGCCGAAACATTTTGAAATACAAACGTATCGGGTCTTATTAGAATCGGCTGCCGCGGAACAGGCTGCACGGATGACGGCCATGGATGGGGCTACACGGAATGCCGGAGAATTAATCAAAAAGGTAACCCTCTTTTATAATAAAACACGTCAGGCCGCGATTACCAAAGAATTGATGGATATCGTGGGAGGCGCAGAAGCCCTGAAATAAATCGAAGGTTGATCCTGGCCGGCCACGGGTCACCGTGCGCCGTTCACCAATCTTTTTCAACCAAGGAGTCTATGGTGGGTACGGATGTCGGAAATGGAAAAGTCATTCAAGTCATTGGACCGGTGGTGGACGTTGAGTTTCCTCCAGGGAAACTTCCTAATATTTTTAATGCGATAACGATCACCCATAGCTCGGGAGATCAAAGCGGACAGTCGGACATCCAGGTGACAATGGAAGTAGCCCAACACCTTGGGGAAAACCGTGTGAGGGCGGTCGCCATGTCCTCTACGGATGGATTGGTCCGTGGCTTAGAGGTAAAGGATACCGGTGCCGCGATTTCTGTTCCCGTAGGCCGTGAAACGCTGGGACGGGTGGTCAATGTCTTGGGCGATCCCGTTGACGGCTTCGGCGAAGTCAAAACGCAAAAACGGTGGTCTATTCATCGTCCAGCCCCTGCCTTAGAAGACCAGGAAACAAAAACGGAAATATTGGAAACGGGCATTAAGGTCATAGACCTGTTGGAGCCCTATGCCAAAGGGGGAAAGGTCGGGCTCTTTGGTGGAGCCGGTGTGGGAAAAACCGTCATCATCATGGAACTTATCAATAACATCGCTCTCCACCATGGCGGGTTCTCAGTGTTTGCCGGAGTGGGCGAACGGACTCGCGAGGGCAATGATCTCTGGCATGAAATGCAGGAGTCCAAGGTTATTGATCCACATGATTTCAGTAAATCGAAAGCCGCGTTAGTCTATGGTCAAATGAATGAGCCACCAGGAGCGCGCCTCCGTGTGGGACTCACCGGACTGACCATCGCCGAATATTTTCGTGATGAAGAGCATCAGGACGTGCTGCTCTTTGTCGACAATATCTTCAGATTTACTCAAGCAGGCTCCGAGGTATCCGCATTGCTCGGTCGGATGCCCTCAGCCGTGGGGTATCAACCGACGTTGGGTACGGAGATGGGGACATTGCAAGAGCGGATCACCTCAACCAAAAAAGGGTCCATTACCTCGGTTCAAGCGATTTATGTGCCGGCCGACGATTTGACTGACCCCGCACCGGCTACGGCGTTTGCACATTTGGATGCTACCACCGTGTTGTCCAGGCAATTGGCCGAGTTGGGCATCTATCCTGCGGTCGATCCATTGGATTCCACTTCCAGAATTTTGGATCCCCATATTCTGGGTGAGGAACATTACCAGGTGGTGCAACGGGTGCAAGGCACCTTGCAACGGTATAAGGATCTCCAGGATATTATCGCCATCTTAGGCATGGACGAATTATCGGAAGACGACAAACAAACGGTGGCCAGGGCCAGGAAACTCCAACGGTTTCTCTCTCAACCGTTTCACGTAGCAGAAGCCTTTACTGGATCACCAGGAAAATACGTCAAACTCGTCGATACCGTTCGAAGCTTCAAAGAAATTGTGGACGGGAAATATGATGATCTGCCCGAACAGGCCTTCTATATGGTTGGGCCTATAGAAGAAGCCATCCAAAAAGCGGAAAAGCTCGGATACAAACGGTAATGGCTGGTTCCGCTATGACGACGTCATCAGGAAAAATTCTTTTGGAGGTGGTCACTCCCGATCACCGTTTGCTCAGTAAGGAAGTCGATTATGTGTCGGCTCCTGGAAGTGAGGGAGATTTCGGCGTCCTGCCTGGTCATTGTCATTTTCTGACAACGTTACGCATTGGCGAACTGCAATACCGTATTGGTGAACAGACCGAATACATGGCTGTGCTCTGGGGATTTGCTGAAGTGACCCCAACGAAGGTGACGATTCTGGCTGAAATTGCAGAAAAAGCAGAAGACATTAATGTGGAACGGGCCGAGGATGCCGTTCGAAAAGCGGAGGAACGTCTGGAGCGTGGTGGGTTGCCTTCAGAAGTTGAAGAAGCTCGCGTCAGTTTAGAAAAGGCCCGCCTCCGGCAAAAAATAGCTGGTCGCCATCGCCAACAGGCCGGTTCCCGTTTATTATAGAGTTATTGTCCACCCCGCTCTTTTTTGCCTGCCATGCCGCATGTCGCTACGCGGACGGAGTTTATCGTCACCGCAGGCGAATCGCCAAAACGCCTTGATCATTTTCTTGCCAACCGCGAACCCTATTTTTCCAGAACAGCCCTCCAACGATTAATTGAAGACGGCCATATTACCGTCGGTGGTCAGGTTGTGAAACCCAGTCACAAGGTCAGGCCTGGTGATTGCGTTGTGCTGGTCGTTCCACGTCCAGAGCCCGTGGAAATCAATCCTGAACCAATTCCCCTTGTCATCCTGTATGAAGATGAATCCCTGTTAATTCTCAATAAACCGGCAGGACTTGTTGTTCATCCGGCCCCGGGTCATTGGACCGGGACCTTAGTGAATGCGCTCCTGCATCATATGCAAAGCGGGGAAGGGCATCTCTCATCCATTGGGGGAAAGGAACGTCCGGGGTTGGTTCATCGCCTGGACAAGGAAACGACAGGAATTTTAGTCGTGGCGAAAAATGATCAGGCTCACCGGTTGTTGGCGGGACAATTCAAAGCCCATTCTATTACTCGGGTCTATGAAGCGTTTGTGTGGGGAGGACCAAAAACAAAGGAAGGCCGGATTGAGTTATCGATCGGGCGAGATACCAAAGATCGGAAAACTTTTTCCGTACGCACAACCAACCCTAGGGAATCGTTGACCAGTTATAGGGTAAAGGAGCGATTCGGGATAGCGGCCACACATCTGGAGTTATTCCCTGGCACCGGACGCACGCATCAACTACGAGTTCACCTGAAGGCCATCGGCTGTCCCATATTGGGGGACCAAACCTATGGAGGAAAAAAAGTCATGGCAGTTGAAGGGATTGCCATTCCCCGTGTGATGTTACATGCCAAGGTTCTCGGTTTTGTGCATCCTGTTTCTAACCAAAGGGTGACATTTTCCGCGGATTTGCCGGAAGATATGATGACCGTACTGGATGCCTTGAAGGGCAAGGAAGACGTATCGTCGTCTTGACAACCAACCAAGCGATTGGAGTAGATTTCAACGTATGAAAAATGAGGCAAAGTTGGAACCAGGGCAGGTGGTGGACACGTTAGGAGAACTGATTGCCAGTCTAGCGTCCTTTGCCGCCAAGGTGCCGGCCAAGTCCATGCTTGCATTATCCGGGGGAATTCGTCCCACCCCAGAAGCGGTCGATGCCTATGAAACCACGGTTTATCGTTTTCGTGACCGAGTTGGAGTGACGTACAAACCTCTCCCACCTTTATTTGTCGAATCCTTAGAAGCCTTTGAGGCGGGCAAAGTATTTGACGCCGTCCCTCCCCTTTTGCAATGCGTCGAACAGTTGGTGGAATTGCACAATCAAGAAACTATTAAATTCACTCCCCCCCAGCAACAACGTCTTCGTGACTATCATCGTCGCTTAGAAAAACTGGTTCCAGAAGCCACACAATCGGAAGTCGACCTCCCTACCCCTGAATCGTATTAATTATTCCATAATGGAATATGCCGCAGAGAAATTTCCTGGTGGATTGACCTGGTATTGTCGGGGCTTCATTCCCAAAAAAGAGGGAGAGGGATTTTCTACCGAAAGTCTAATTGGACCACAATGGGCGGGATGGATTAATGTGTTTTGTTATCAGGTAAACTCTAGAAGGACTCAAGAAAGACGCGATTCAGGCAATCCTTATTCTTTTATCCTGAGAGGACTGGTTGATGGAGATATTCCCGGAAGATGGATAGTTAATTCAAGTTTGCCTGAGCAAGATGCTGAAGAGAGGTGCGGAGGATAAGCTGTTCCCCATTGGAATAGGGGGCGTTGATCACTCGCCAATTCTTTCCTTTTTCTCGCAACCCTCCTCCAATCAACTTCAGCTGGTAAATAGCATCCTTATCTAAGGCCATGGCCAGGCTCAAATTGCAAAGAAAAGTCTTAAAACCTAAGTGGTATGAACGAAAGACCGACAAGCTCAATTCTTTGGCAACTTGTGGATTAAACGGTCCTTGCACATGAAACATAATGGTGTCGGGGGCCAACTGTTCTGTACGTATCATAAGGTTCCTACTTTTAAGAAACAGGGGATAATATCCTGGTCAAGCCCATTTCAACCCAATAGTCACTTACGTGACAATTCCCCAGACGGGTGAGCCAATATGAGAAAGCAACGGAACCGGTAGGGAAGGCCTGAATAAATAGAAGAGGGATCGGTTGACGGGAACCTTGGTGGGATGTATAAAGTCAACTCTTCATGCGTCCGTAGCTCAATTGGATAGAGCATCGGCCTTCGGAGCCGAGGGTTGGGGGTTCAAGTCCCTCCGGGCGCACCATTCATATTTCCCCCTGTTAATTTGATGTTTTTTATATATCCCACTCGCCGCTGCTAGGGCTTTACGCAATAACGTAATTTTTGAAACCAATCACGCATCAGGAACCATCCATTTTACTTTCTTAAATTTTCCTTCTGTTGATGCAAACGAAATCTTCACTGAGGGCAAGCATAAACGTATGTTGAACCATTTACCATCCCGAAATTAATCCCGAACCCCTCATTGGGAGGTAATGAGTTGGCGGAATACCCGTTTGGGTTAACAAATAGAGGGTTTTTGCTGTAGGGTGTGCCCACTTCTTGGGCGGAAATGACCTTCATAGGCAGAGAGTTTTCTCAAAATTTCTGATGAATACTTCCTCGGTCGCACTCCTTCAACGCCCTGCTTTTCATATTGCGCTCCTTCTGGTCATTGGATTTCTGGCGTTTAGTTCAAATGCCTCGATTTCCCTTTTTGGGGAAACCGAGGGTTTGTACGCTATTGTCACTCACACAATGATGGGGGCGCAGGATTATGTGCATCTTTGGTTGCGGGGAGAGCCGTATTTCAATAAACCGCCTCTTTTCTTTTGGCTTCAGGCGGGATTCATTCATGGTTTGGGATGGAGTGAGGCGGCGTTACGGTTGCCATCGATTGTGTCCAGTTTAGGGACGATGATAACGACCTATTTTTTAGGCCGCTTGTTGTTTTCAGGAATGGCAGGATTTTGGGGCGCACTCGTATGCGCGACCTGTTATGCGGGATTGTGGTTTGGTCCCTTGGCCATTATCGATCCTGTGTTAACTTTTTGTATGACATTGGGGATGTATGCTTGGGCACGGGCGTATTTTCAGGAATCGTCCCAGGGGTGGTATTTAGTCGGCTTTGTAGCGTTGGCGTTGGGCTCAATGGTCAAAACCTTACATGCCTTGGCCTTGCCGGTTCTGGTGATGGGAATATTCTTATGGATGCGTCATGACCGGCGGGTATTTCGGGAACCGTATTTTTGGGTGGGAGTCGTCTTTAGTGGCTTGTTACTTGGGGGCTACTACCTGGTCCTTGGCCCCGAATTCCGGCAGCATTTTTTCTTTGAAGAAAATCTCAAGCGCATGATCACCGTATCGGGCGACCAACAACATTCTGCCTGGGAGGCCTATTGGGGAAAACGTCCCATTTTTTGGTATGGCCTAGTGATCTGGTTTGATCTCTTCCCCTGGTCGGCCTTAATTCCAGTTGGCCTTTTTCTCATATGGAAAAGTCGTCCCTGGTTTGAGTCGCCGAAAGAATTGTGGGTCTTTCTCTGGGTCGTGGTGTACTTTGTCGCGATGAGTTTGGCCCCCGAAAAGCATGAACGGTATCTCATGCCTCTCCTGCCCGCATTCGGCTTATTAGTAGGCTATGTGTATCATCGATTCCTGTATGAAGAATCAGTGTCCGAAGGAAAGGGAATGTTAAAGGGCTTGTTAGCCTGCTTGGGGGGCGTTTTTGTGGTTGCGGTTTTTCTGGGACCTATCCTGTTGCAAAAAAAATGGCATGTTCCTTTGGACATCATTCCTTTGACCCTTCGTGTGGGAATAGGCATGTTAGGGCTCGTCATGATTGGCCTGGCGGTGAGGAATTATCTGCGAATGAGTCTTTTGGGAATTGGGGTATTGGGCGTGGCTCTTATGGTGACTGTGACAGGATTCATTATTCCCGGTATCCAAGCGGAAGGCTCTCCCAGGCTGGCCTTTGACGAAAACCAACGACGCCTTAATAATCAAACGGACCCTATATCGGTGTTTCAGTCATGGGATTGGCGAGAGGATGAGGATGAATTTTATTGGGACTATTTCCATGGTCGTTCACGTATTGTGGGAAAGGGTCTCGAAGATTCTTTGGCGCTTGAAGAACTGAAAAGGGACGTTCAACAATCTACCCGTTTGGTGATGATGACAAAAGATCAGTATCAACGAGTCATTTCCGGCAATCCGAATTTCAAGGCCATCGTGTTATTTGAGTTCTACCGTTCAAAAAAGAACATTCTGTTGCTTTCTCTTGGTTGGAGACCACAGTATGCGGATTCTTTCGAATTCGAAAAACCATGAAATCACAAAAATTGCCATCTGCTTAATTTACCGTAAAATATAGGAATCCATACCTTTCCGGAGCGTTTTACATCAATGATGGAAGAAATAGGGCGAGATCGATATCATGTCCGAATCTATATTCTAGTGCCTCTTTTTCAAACTTATAATACCTGGAAATCATGAACTATTATTTTCGATCAGGTTTATGTCTTCTCATGGTTGTGTGTGTATGGTCTTCGATAGTAGAGGCCAGGGTGCAGATCACATCTATCCCCTATAGCCATGGAGAAGTTGCCTTGGAAGGGGTGGTGGCCTGGGATGATGCATTAACAGGTAAGCGACCGGGAATTCTGGTCGTCCACGAATGGTGGGGGTTGAACGAGTATGTCCGAACACGTGCGAAACAATTGGCGGCCTTGGGATATGTGGCATTGGCGGTGGATATGTATGGAAAGGGAAAAGTAACCACTCATGCAGATGAGGCAAAGCAATGGATGCAACAGACCACGGCCAATGTAGAAATGTGGCAGGCCCGTGCCAAGGAAGGATTGCGTCTACTTCAGGCCGACCCCCGGGTGGACCAAACCCGTTTAGCGGCCATTGGATATTGTTTCGGGGGAGCGACGGTTATGCAGATGGTGTATGCGGGAGCACCGGTTAAAGGAGTCGTGAGTTTCCATGGGGCACTTCCTCTTCCGCCGGCTTCCCTGTCAATAAAGAATTCAGCCAAAATTCTCATTGCTCATGGAGGGGCCGATCCGTTTCTTACTCCAGAACATATTGCGGAATTTAAGCTTGGTTTGGACGGGGTTGGGCTAGATTGGCACATGGTGACTTATGGAGGCGCCCAACATGGATTCACCAACCCTTCGGCCAATCAATATGGCATGAAGGGGGTACAATATCAGGAACAAGCTGATAAACGGTCATGGGGGCACATGAAATTGTTTTTTGATGAACTCTTTCAGTGAGTTGAGTGTGGACTTGTCTATCGATAGAATGGAAAGCAGTAAATAAGAGTTTTTAAGTTCTTTTTGATTTTCACCGAAAAAACATGATTCGGGGGCTATTTTGCCTGGTAACACCCGTCTCTACGGCAAAAATTGGCTCTCATTCTAAGGAAAATATGACAAAGCCAAACGGCAAATTGACTTCAATCCTGGGCATCTCGGCCTATTACCACGATAGCGCGGCTTGTCTCATACAGAATGGACAAATTGTGGGGGCTGCCCAGGAGGAACGGTTCTCCCGAAAGAAACATGATGCCGGCTTTCCGAGGCATGCCGTGGAATTTTGTCTGCGCCAAGGCGGGGTTGGCATTCGCGACGTCGATTATCTGGTCTTCTATGACAAACCTTTCGTGAAATTTGAACGCCTGTTGGAAACCTATTTGTCCTATGCCCCAAAGGGTCTTGGATCGTTCCTGACCGCCATTCCAATTTGGATCAAAGAAAAGCTTTTCTTTCGGACTCTGCTTGAAAAGGCTTTTCGTCAGATTGGAAATCTTGATAAAAAGGAAATCCTGCCGCCTCTGTTATTCGGTGAGCACCATGAATCTCATGCTTCCGCTGCCTTTTTCCCCTCTCCTTATGAAGAGGCCGTCGTGCTGTGCATGGACGGGGTGGGCGAATGGGCGACGACTTCAGCCTGGGTCGGGCGGGGGAATCAGTTAACGCCTCTATGGGAAATCCCCTTCCCTCATTCCATCGGGTTGCTGTATTCCGCTTTCACATACTATACCGGGTTCAAGGTGAATTCCGGGGAATATAAGGTCATGGGACTAGCCCCCTATGGAGAACCCAAGTATGTGAAAACCATTTTGGATTATGTGGTGGATGTAAAGCCCGATGGCACGTTTCGTTTGAATATGGACTATTTTGATTATTGTACGGGATTACGGATGACCAACCACAAGTTCGACACAGTATTTGGCGGTCCTCCGCGTCAACCTGAAAGTACCCTCACTCAGCGGGAAATGGATTTGGCCAGATCGGTCCAGGAAGTCACCGAGATGGTTATGCTTCGTCTGGCTAATAGTCTTCATCGGGAAACAGGCCTTTCCAATCTCTGCCTTTCCGGAGGGGTGGCGTTGAATTGCGTCGGAAACGGCAGGGTGCTGCGGGAGGGGCCATTCAGTGGGCTGTGGATTCAGCCGGCAGCAGGCGATGCGGGGAGCGCTTTGGGTGCGGCGTTAAACGTGCATTACGGCTATCTGAATCAGCCCAGGGTTCCTCAGGGACCTGGGGATGCGATGCGAGGCAGTTATTTGGGGCCATGCTTTTCCAACGAGGAAATAGAATCCAGTCTCAAACAGCTCGAGGCCAGGTATGAACGGGTGGAAGATTCGGACCTGTATCGTCGAGTAGCGGAGTATTTAGCTGAGGGAAAGGTCATCGGATGGTTGCAGGGGCACATGGAATTCGGTCCCCGGGCTTTAGGAGGACGAAGTATCTTGGGCGATCCTCGTAGCGAGAAAATGCAATCGGTGATGAATTTAAAAATAAAATATCGAGAATCTTTCCGGCCCTTTGCCCCATCGGTCTTGAGGGAACGCGTGTCCGAGTATTTTGAGATGGATACCGATAGCCCTTATATGTTGCTGGTAGCCCCGGTTGTCGAGAAGCGACGTCGAGCGGTACAACCGGATCAACAAAAGCTTTGGGGAATTGATCTGCTCAATGTTCCCAAATCCGATATTCCAGCGGTGACGCATGTGGATTATTCCGCCAGGGTTCAGACGGTGTCACCGGACACCAATCCTCGTTACTATAAATTGTTGCAAGAATTTGAAAAGCAAACAGGGTGCCCGGTATTGATCAATACCTCATTTAACGTTCGAGGCGAACCGATTGTCTGCACCCCCGAAGATGCCTACCGCTGTTTCATGCGGACTGAGATGGATGTTCTAGTGCTGGAAAATTGTCTCGTCTTGAAGGAACATCAAAAACCAGTTCCTAAGGATGAAGCGTGGATGAAAGAATTTGAATTGGATTAAGGGTGGAAAATAACAATATGACAACAATTCATCAACCAACAGCCAAGGATCTTCGCTCCTTTGGTCTGTTAATGGGCGGAGTCTTTCTGGTAGTGGCTTTATGGCCACTGGTTATTCATGGAGAAAGCATTCGAGTATGGGCGAGTCTTATCGCCGGGGCCTTTGGAGGAATGGGAATCCTTTTCCCAAAAGGTCTTGAACCCTTGCATCGAGTATGGATGAAAATTGGGGAAAAATTAGGCTGGATCAATTCCCGGATAATATTGAGTATTATGTTTTTTGGGATGTTTACCCCCATGGCGTTTATCATGGGATTATTTGGTAAACGACCATTGCAACTTGGCTATGACCCCAAGGCGAACAGCTATCGCGTTCCCAAAAAGGCCAGGGCCGCGAACCATGTGCTGAAACCCTTCTAGAGGAGGAACAACAGATGACAGGTTTTTTTGGGGAACTTTGGGATTTTATGCGGGAACGGAAAAAGTTCTGGCTCGCCCCCATCATCATCATGCTCTTATTGCTCGGCGGTCTTATTATTCTGAGCGAGGGTTCAGCCGTTGCTCCATTCATTTATACCTTGTTCTAGAGATCGTGGTGAAGAAATATCCATGAAGGCCTACCAATTCAGGGTTGGACGGAGATTGTTTTCAAAAAGTTTAGAGTAGAGATACCTCAGGCCCTCATGAGCCTGATACATGGGCGCCTCTAAAAAATCTCATATATCGACAGCCAAAGGCCTTTCAGGTTATAAATGAAAAAGGAGGGAGCTTTAAGCCCCCTCCTTTTCAGACCCCCTGGTGTTCCCAACGTTCTGGGACAAATCGCGGATTTATTGTCACTTACTTGGTGGACTCACTTTTTGTGTCCATGGACTTTGATGCTCCAGGCGACACAATATTCGGGCGCTCCTCCCTTCCAGGATTCATGGCATGCGAATCATGAAATGCCCCAGCCTGTTGGAGGGATTCTTCCTGACTGGGTGGAGATTGCCCAGGGTCATTGGCCACCGATTGTCCGGTCACCGGAGATGTCGCATCTCCCATTGGATAACCCGGATGATTTGGCAGCATTCCCGGGTTTCCCAGGACAAATGTATTCCCTAACATAACGCTCCCGAGTACGACAATTACGCATAGTATACGGTTCATGGTCATCCCCTCCTTTTTGTTCGAGACGATCGGAATCCAAGGGGTACAGAACGAAAACAGAGACAAAATTCTGATTTTTATGTAACCACTTAGTTTGGCTTGCATCTATTCCTGCCTCCTGTGTGAATAATGGCCATACTGATTTTGAGAACAGGCATTGAGGCCATTAAGGGCGGTCAGCGTATCAACTACCAAGGTCGTACTCCATTCTTCGGGCTGGGAATGGGTAGCCAGGGATAGTAGAAAATCCTGTAAAAGAGTCGCTCTTCTCTCCTTTTTTTGAGGAGGGCAGATAATCCGACTCAAATAGGTTCAGGAGTTAATCTCCTCCGTACCTTGAATTACTAGCCTAAAAGAGGAAGAGGAGGATTTCTTGATGGTGTACAATACAGCATGAAAATACCGCATTGATTGAAGGGAAAATTAAATATGCCCCTTATGCTAGAACTACCTTATGGCAATGAGCAAGTGGCGCGAAATAGGGCACGTACGGTGAGTGAAACGGATAAAGGATATCAGTGAAAAATGCTGCTGTTTCAATAGTTTTTGAAATATAAACCCCAAAAAAATTAAAAAGATCAAATGAAAGGAATGGCGAACATCAGAAGGTTCAAGTTATAGAAATATTGAAATTGTTGGAATGGAATATAAAGCATTCCCCGTTCTTGAATGAAAAAGTGGGAGGCTGGTCCGTAAGCATTGGGCAAAAGTTCTACTTGGACTATTTTTGTTGATAAACACTTTGTGGGCGTGGTGAGATTCGTCGGCCTAAACCATTTGAAATAACTAGATTCCCCCTGGACGATATCCCTATCATTAAAGCAAGCTGCATCCCATCATGCGGGGTATGATGGAAGTTGGCGACCTTCTCGGGTTCTCATTCACCTGACTCTCAAAAGATCCTCGAAAGCGAAAGGGGCCTATGGTTCTTCGTAGGAACACTATTTGCCATCAAAGCCCCTTGACTCTCAAAAATGGTAAATTATTATAAAAAGGAGGCTCTGAAACTATGCAGGATGACAAGTTGAAGTTGCCCAGGCTCCAGCGAGCAGGGGGAAGCAGTCATATTTTGCCCACAGGAACCCAGCGGGTTCATATCAAGACATATGTCTGGATCTGAACACGAGCAGATATCAAGGCTCCGAGCCTTCCTGAATCAACAGGTGATTGGACAAGAGGGACTAACCCTCAGGCTGTTGATTGCCTTGTTAGCTGATGGACACCTTCTGGTGGAAGGTGCGCCGGGCTTAGCCAAAACAACCGCCATCAAAACGTTAGCCTCCGGGCTCGAGGCTGATTTCCACAGGATTCAGTTTACCCCTGATTTACTCCCAGCTGATATTACCGGGACCGATATTTATCGTCCTCACGACGGGTCTTTTCGCTTTCAACCAGGTCCAATTTTTCACAATCTTGTCCTTGCGGATGAAATCAATCGTGCTCCCGCTAAAGTGCAAGCAGCCTTATTAGAAGCCATGGGCGAACACCAAGTGACGATCGGGCGAACCAGTTATCCCCTGCCAGAGTTGTTTTTAGTCATGGCCACCCAAAACCCTATTGAGCAGGAAGGCACTTATCCCTTGCCTGAGGCGCAATTGGATCGCTTTCTCCTTTATGTCCGGGTGCAGTACCCCGATGTGGAAGGCGAACGAAAGATTGTTGAACTTGTTCGTCGCCAGGCTAGAACGACCCCCGGAGATGTCGGCACAACTCCCACTCCGGTTCCCCAAAAAGTGATTGTCGCAGCCCGTCGGCAAATTTGGGAAGTGTATGTCGCCCCAACATTGGGAGAATATATCGTCCAAGTAGTCATAGCGACTCGTGAGCCTGCTCCCTATAGCTCCATGCTGAAGCGATGGATCCGATTTGGAGCCAGTCCCCGAGCGACCATTGGCTTGGAGCGGTGTGCCAGGGCACATGCCTGGCTGGAAGGACGTGATTATGTTTCGCCGGAAGACATTCAGGCCGTGGCCCATGATGTGTTGCGCCACCGTGTGTTACTGACCTTTGAAGCGGAAGCAGAGGGGATCAGGACCGATCAGGTGATATCAGAAATTTTGAATCATGTGGCCATTCCGTAAACAGCCGGCTCCATCCGAATTCCGTCCAACCCGTCCTTCAGGGTTCCAGGGAGTGGAGGTTCGGCTTGCCGACCTCATTAATATGCGTCACCAGACAGGGGTACTGGGCGTCAGGACCAGGAAGCGGGTGCATTCCCTCTTGGCTGGGGGTGAGCGGTCTCCGTTTAAAGGGAGAGGTATGGATTTTGAGGAATCCCGCCGGTATCAACCGGGGGATGATGTGCGCCTCATGGACTGGCGAGTGATGGCCAGGACCCATGAACCCTACCTCAAGGTGTTTCGGGAGGAACGGGAACGACCCGTTTTTATGGTCGTGGATTATAGAAGAGGGATGCGATTCGGGACCAAGGTGGCTTTTAAGTCGGTCATTGCAGCCCAGGCTGCGGCATTATTGGGATGGGCGTCCCAAGAGCGTGGGGACCGGGTGGGAGCGGTGGTTTTTTCAGATGGAAACCATGCCGAACTCCGGCCCAAAGGTGGAAGAGCCGGAGTACTTCAACTTCTCAACCTTCTAGCTCAAGATATGGACCACCCGTCCCAGCGGATTGAACGCCAGAAAGAATTCACCTCACCTCTACAGTTGGCCTTAAATCGAGTCCTGACCACGGCGAAGCCCGGAAGCCTTATTTTTGTCTTGAGTGACTTTCGGGAGTGGGATCAGCAGGCTAAGCAGACCCTCATTCGATTGGGTGGACATCAGGACGTTGTGTCGATTTTCATCTATGACCAATTGGAACAAGAGCCGCCACCAGCCGGTCAATATCCTGTGACCGACGGAACCCGGATGGGAATTTTAAATACGGGATCTGCCAAAACCATCCAATCCTATTCAGCCTGTTTTAAAGAACGTTTCGAAGATGTACGGAGGCTGTGTATGACCCGTGGAATTGGATTCATTTCCTTGGGAACCCATGACGATATTCTCTTTCAATTACGGGGTGGATTGCAGGATCTGGGACACCGGCGAAGTGCCCATCACAATACGGCATAACAGGAAGGGCTTAACATGCCGACATCAAGTTCTCCCTTACAAGAGCTTCGGGATGTGCATTTACCTGACCCGATTTCACTGTGGCCTCCGGCCCCGGGTTGGTGGATCCTCTCCGGGTTGGTCGTGATGGGCGCCGTGGTGTTTCTCTGGATTCGGATATACCGACGCCGGACACAGGCGCGTCGACTCGCGATGACTGAACTTGATGCGATTAAGCAGCACTATGACACCCACCGAAATGATCAATGGCTGGTTCAACGGCTTTCAGCCATTGTCCGACGTTATGCCATGGCAACCTTTCCTCGAACAGAGGTGGCAGGGTTAGTGGGAATATCCTGGTTGCAGTTTTTAGATCAGACGGGTCGGACCAATCAATTCACAGACGGGGTTGGCCATCTGTTGCGTTCAGGTCCTTACCGGCCGGAGGTGACCGTCCCCGCTGCCGAGCTGTTACTTTTGGTTGAGCGTTGGATTCAGCATGCGTCTCTACCCATAGGGAGAAACACGGCATGATGACATTGGCCTGGCCATGGGTGTTAGCGCTTTTTGCGCTTCCGTGGATGGTGCGTCGTTGGGCCCCCCCTGTGTCAAATACATCCGGCCAAGCCATGAAGGTACCCCATTTTGAAGACATTATGACCCTTCAATCCAGCCAGGGAACCGGAGTGACACACTCAAGGCATTCAACACTGTTTTGGGGGGGGGTATTCATCTGGTCCGCATTGCTTGTAGCGGGGGCCCGTCCACAGTGGAGTGGCGACCCTGTCGGTTTGCCAACCAGTGGGCGTGATCTGATGCTGGCGGTCGATATCTCGGGCAGCATGAAGATTCCGGATTTTTCTGTGAACGGGCAAGAAGTCACCCGCTTGGAGGTCGTGAAGGCAGCGGCAGGTGAGTTTATTGCTCGCCGGACAGGCGATCGTGTGGGTTTGATTGTCTTTGGTTCTCAGGCCTATGTACAGACACCACTGACGTTTGATCGGGACACGGTCAAGACCATGTTGAGAGAAACAGAAATTGGTTTGGCGGGGAAGGAAACCGCCATTGGCGATGCGATCGGTCTTGCCGTGAAACGGCTCAAGGTACAACCGTCCGGAAGCCGGGTATTGGTGGTCTTAACCGATGGGGCCAATACCGCTGGTGAAGTGTCACCCACGCAAGCAGCAGCTTTGGCTGAGGAACAAGGTATTCGAATCTATGCCATCGGTGTTGGCGCAGATCGAATGGAAGTCCCATCATTTTTCGGCACACAGACCGTAAATCCCTCTCGCGATTTGGATGAAGATACCCTTCGCCAGCTTGCCCAACGAACCGGAGGTTTGTACTTGCGTGCCAAAGATACGGAGGGACTCAGGAGGGTGTATGAAGAATTGGATCGTCTCGAGCCGGCAACAACTGAAACGGAACTGTTTCGACCGACGACCGAATTATTTATATGGCCGTTAGGATTCGCGCTGGCTTTCTCCTGCTTAATGGCCATGTCTTTCATACGGAAAAGAGACTGGGTTGTCAGACCGATATGCAAATCGGAAGCGATCTCAGTACGGGCAGGGGCCGGACCATAAGATGTCGATGTTTCATTTTCTGCGACCGGAATGGTTATGGGGATTGCTTCCCTTGTTCGTGCTTCTCCTGCTAGTAGCCAGGAGAGGGACAACGTCTCAGGTATGGGAATCAGTTTGTGATGCCCATCTTCTCCCGCATTTGTTGGTGGGATCGGAGGGGACTAATCGTCGCATGCCGCTCTTGCTGCTTGGAATAGGGTGGACTGTGGCGATCTGTGCACTTGCCGGGCCCGTGTGGTCACAATTACCCCAGCCCGTGTTTCGAGCGGAATCGGCGTTGGTGATGGTCTTGGATTTATCCCGTTCTATGGACGCGCAGGATGTGACTCCGTCACGGTTGACGCGAGCCAAACACAAAATTCTTGATATTCTCAAAATGCGGGAAGAGGGACAAACTGCCCTGGTGGTCTATGCCGGTGAATCCTTTGTGGTCTCCCCACTCACCGACGATGCCAACACCATGGTGACCCTTGTGCAATCTCTCGAGACGGAACTCATGCCACTTCAAGGTAGTCGCACGGATCTGGCGTTGGGAAAAGCGCATGAACTCTTTGAACACCTCGGCCATGCGCGTGGAGATGTGCTGTTGCTGACGGATGGTGTGGGAAATCCTGCCACATTGAAGGCGGCAGAGGAGTTGCGCAGTCAAGGTGTTCGTGTGTCTGTGCTTGGGGTTGGGACGGTTGATGGGGCTCCAATTCCGGAACCAGGCGGATTCCTCAAAGATCAGGACGGAGCGGTGGTTGTTCCCAAGTTGGATATTCCGTCTCTTCAAGCCATAGCTCGAGTGGGAGGCGGGTATTATGCCACAGTGACTTGGGACGATCAGGATATCAATCGGGTGCTTTCTTCGGATGTCTCCACGAGTGCACGACCCTCTTCAACGTCTGAACAGCGAACAACCGATCTGTGGCGAGAGGAAGGACCCTGGCTTGTCCTCCTGCTCCTGGCTTTGGCATTGCCCGCCTTCCGACCGGGATGGATAGGCCTGTTACTGGTTTTTATGCTTATTCCTCAGGTAAGCGAAGCTTTTTCCTGGGAAAATCTTTGGGCTCGTCCTGATCAACAAGGGATTCGGGCTTTGGAACGTGAGGCTCCCGAAGAAGCGGCAGCCTTATTTCAAGATCCCGGTTGGAAGGGGATAGCTCATTATCGGGCAGGAAAATATCAGGAAGCAGAAAAATCATTTTCCATAGTGGACACGCCGGAGGGCCATTACAATCGAGGCAATGCCTTGGCCAATCTCGGTCGCTATGAAGAGGCGCTGGCCTCGTATCAGGCGACACTCACGCAGCAGCCGGATCACGCGGATGCCCAACATAATCTAGAAATCATCAAACAACTCTTGGATAAATCATCCTCACAAGAACAGGGGGGACAACAATCCCAACAATCGGATGCCTCATCTGCCCAACAGAAAAATGATGGAATTGAGGCAGGTGGTGAAGGGGAAAAGTCAGAGGAAGCTTCAGCCGCAACCCCTAAACATTCCGATTCGGAAAAAGGTGACTCTCAAAAAGAAAAGCAAGAAGAACCAGGACAGGTGGGAGGGTCCGGTTCGGATCCTGCCACGAACTCTACTCAGTCGAATGGAGATCAGAAACCCTCTGAAGACAATAGCGTGAGAGAGGGGCAGGGGGAGGACCCTTTGCAAGGCGAACAATCTGAGAAGTCGCGGTCGGCCCTATCTGCCGGGAAAGAAAAGACGGGAGATCACGTCGAACAATCAGAGGTAGCTTCCCCCGAAGCCGCTGACCAGACGGCGGAAAGGCAGAAGTCTGAACAGGCTCTCCACCAATGGCTTCGCCGTATCCCTGATGATCCCGGGGGATTGTTGCGCCGAAAATTTCTATTGGAGCATCAACGCCGTGTAGAGTCGGGACAGTCCATCACTTCTCAGGGGAAGCGCTGGTGAGGAGGATGGGATGGACGTGGGTGATGATTGTCTGCCTTGGAGTCGTAGGGCTGGACACTCCTGCTTCGGCCCAATCAGTTATGGCCTATGTGGATCGGAATCCGGTCATGGCGGATGAAACCTTTCAGCTTATTGTGGAGACGGATCAGGCATCTTCAGGAGAATCCCCGGAGTGGCATATCTTAGGCGCGGACTTTGATGTATTGGGCACGACTCAAAGCCAACAAACTTCGATTATCAATATGCGAACCACTTCATTGGTTCGATGGATCGCGACCCTTGCCCCAAAGCGAACAGGGGCGGTGACCATTCCTCCTATCGCCGTGGGTGCTCATCACACTGGCCCCATTCAACTGATGGTCAATGAGCCGAATCACATCAGGGAGGCTAACGAGAGCCAGGATATTTTCCTCGAAGCGGATGTAGACTCACATGTTCCCTATCAACAGGGACAAGTCCTTCTGACGCTGCGGTTAGTCAGCTCGATTTCCGTGCAGGAAGGCCGCTTAGATGAACCGGAAATTGATTGGGGTATCGTGGAGCGCGTCGGCAAGGACGTCTCCTACGAATCGGCTCGCAACGGGCGACGGTACCATATCACCGAACGTCGTTATGTGATCACACCACAACAAAGTGGGACGCAGGTAATTCCTCCGATCCTCTTTTCTGGAACCGTGCAGGATGGACGAAGTCGTGGAACACTCTTTGAGGAATTATTTGGCAATCGGTCCGGGAGTCTGGGGCGCGATCCTTTCAAAACTTCACGCTCGATTCACAGGCGAAGTCCGAAAATTGTGCTCAACGTCAAAGACCTTCCAACAGATCTGAATGGGCGTTTTTGGCTTCCGGCGAAAACACTCACCCTTACGGAAACATGGTCGGGTGATACCGATAAACTTCAGGTGGGGGATTCTCTCACTCGAACAATTGTGATACGTGCGACAGGTCAGCGCGGAGAACAACTGCCGGAATTGACTGTGCCCCCCCAACCCATTGTGAAGATCTATCCCGACAAGGCCAAAACCCAAACAGATTTTGACGGAAAATGGGTGGTAGGGTCCAGAGAGGAAAAGTACGTGCTGGTGTCTACGCAACCTGGCACGGTGAGGTTGCCCGCGATTCATGTCCCTTGGTGGAATATTGAAACTTCCCGGTGGGAAGAAGCCAGTCTTCCCGCAAAGGTGCTGACGGTTCTCGGCACGCTTCAACCTGCATCCTCAGCAAAAATTCCCGCGACTGTTCCTGCCCCGTCTGTAGCGGCAGTAGAGAGAAATCGGGATGAGAGGGATGCCCCAATGCCGGCCAATTTCTGGACCTCTGATGGTTCCAAAGCATTTTTATGGCCCTGGATAACAGGGCTATGTTTCACGCTATGGCTGGTGACCCTGGTTGCCTGGTGGCACGAGCGGCAAAAACGGAATGGACCGGCTCAAGAGCTAGCGAAAAAGGATGAGGGGAAATTTGAATCGGAACGAAAAGCCATTCAAGTCGTCAAGGCTGCATGCTTGGAACAGTCAGCGGAAAAAGCGCGAACCGCACTATTGCAATGGGCTTCCTTTAAGCAGGAAGGGCGTCCCTGCCGGAGTTTGGGAACGGTAGAACGGATATTGAGTCGGCCTGTTCCTGATCATGCAGCGATTTCCGCGGCCATTTGGAATCTTGATCGGACCTTGTATACAAGGTCGGCAGAACAACAGGTCTGGGATGGTCGGCAGTTTTGGGAAACAGTCAAGCCAGCCATAACGGCCAAGCCGCCGAAATCCCGAAAGCATGAAGAAGAGTTGCCCCCGATGTATCTCCATTGAGCTCAAGGTGCGGGGGATCAAATTCACAAGCGAAAGCACGATACGTGGGACAGATCATTTCATAAAACTATTGCGCTAAAGAGGGTACGATGGAAACCATGGTTGACATTAAAAACTTGCGAAAAACATTTGGGTCGATTGTCGCGGTGGATGATGTATCGTTTACCGTAGGAAAGGGAGAGGTGCTCGGTTTCTTAGGGCCGAATGGAGCAGGTAAATCCACGACTATGAAAATGATCACGGGTTTTCTCACGCCGACGAGCGGCACGGTGCATATTTGCGGGCATAATATTGAAGATCAACCCATCGAAGCCAAAAAACGTATAGGCTATCTGCCAGAGGGGGCACCGGCCTATCAGGATATGACTCCAGCCTCGTTTCTCACCTTTATTGGGGAGATGCGTGGGTATCGTGGAGGGACACTCAAGCGAACGGTTTCAGAGACGGTCGAAAAGGTGAACTTGCAATCGGTGTTGAACCAATCGATTGAAACCTTGTCGAAAGGATTTAAGCGGCGCGTGGGGTTGGCTCAGGCGATCCTTCATGACCCGGACATCTTGATTTTGGATGAACCGACCGATGGTTTGGATCCCAATCAAAAGCATGAGGTTCGGACCCTAATCAGGGCGATGGCCCAGGAGAAGGCCATTATTCTCTCTACGCATATTTTGGAGGAAGTGCATGCCCTCTGTTCTCGTGCGATGATCATTGCAAAGGGAAAAGTCGTGTCTGATGGCACCCCGGCGGAATTGGAGGGGAAATCTCCTGCCCACAATACGGTCCTGGTTACGATTGCTGGTGTTGATGCGTCAGTCTCCCATCAGCAGCTCATGACGGTAAAAGGTGTCAAAAAAATTGAGGAGATGGGCAGGGACGGTGATTTGGTGCAATTTCGTATTTACCCCGATGACGGCCAATGGATCCTTCCCGATATTGGACATTGCGTTCGAGAACAGGGGTGGGAAGTGAGGGAGTTGTATCACGACCGGGGGCAATTAGATGAGGTATTTCGTTTGCTCACGACTCCCAAGCAGACAATCTCCTAATATGCGAGGTCTCTCAAAGGCGTGGCGCTCTGGTCGGGCGGGCTGCGGAGCCGGGGCCTCCCCAACCCACCAGGAGCAGATCCCCATGCGTCTCTGAGAGATAAATGAGGATTACTAAAAGGGCCTGGAAAAGGCATGTGTGAATGAAGGAGGAATTGTGGAACGTATTCGAGTAATTTTTCAACGGGAATTGGCCGGGTATTTTGCCACGCCGATTGCGGCCGTGTTCATTGTCATTTTTTTGCTACTCAGTGGAGCCTTCACGTTTTATCTGGGGAATTACTTTGCGCGCGGGCAGGCCGACCTGGTGCCCTTTTTTGATTTTCACCCCTGGCTCTACTTAGTGTTGATCCCGGCGTTGGCGATGCGCCTTTGGGCGGAGGAACGGCGTTCCGGGACAATTGAGCTGTTGCTGACCCTGCCCGTTACCATGTGGGAGGCCGTCGCAGGGAAGTTTCTGGCCGCATGGTGTTTCACCGGAATCGCCTTGGCCCTGACTTTTCCCATGTGGCTCACGGTCAATCTGTTAGGCGACCCTGATAATGGCGTGATCCTTGCCAGCTACCTCGGCAGTCTGCTGATGGCCGGGGGATTTTTAGCTATCGGCTCTTGCATCTCCGCTCTGACCAAAAACCAGGTGATTGCCTTTGTGGTCAGTGTCGTCATTTCCTTGGGGTTCATCCTGAGTGGTTTTCCTCTGGTCCTGGAATTCTTTAATGGATGGGCGCCACAATTTCTGCTGAGTGCCATTAGTTCATTTAGTTTTTTGACACATTTTCAATCGATCAGCAAAGGTGTCTTAGATTTACGGGATATCCTCTTTTTCCTCTCGCTGATTGCATTTTGGCTGTTTGCGACGGCCACGGTCATTGAGTTGAAAAAGGCTGAAACATAAAGAGACGAATTACGGATCTGGTGTGATTTGTTGCAAGTGAGGAGTGATGATGAATAAAAAAATACTCACGGGAAGCGGCCTCATCATGGCCGCCGTTCTCTTCGGGGCCTTCAATATGATGAGTAGCGCGGCATTCAGTTCTGCACGGTTCGATCTGACAGAACATGACCTGTATACGTTGTCCGATGGCACCAGAAATGTTCTCAACAATTTGGAGGAACCAGTCACCCTGCGGTTTTATCTCTCTCAAAAACTGGCGACCGGATTGCCGGGGATAAAAAGTTACGCGACGCGAGTCCGGGAAATGTTAGAGGAGTATGCGCAGGTTGCGGGAGACAAATTATATTTACAGGTGACGGACCCCGAGCCGTTTTCAGAGGAAGAGGATCGAGCGGTAGCGTATGGTCTGCAGGGGATTCCCCTGGATAATGGCAGTACGCAGTTTTACTTTGGATTGGCCGGGACCAGCTCTACGGATGAGTTGGAGGTAATCCCATTTTTTCAGCCAGAGCGAGAAGAGTTTTTGGAATATGATCTGACGAAGATGATTCACACGTTGGCGAATCCCCAAAAAAAGATTCTTGGTCTGTTGAGTACTCTCCCTATTGATGGAAGTGGGGGCATGCCCTTTATGCCCCAACAAGGGGGCAGCCAACCCTGGCTCATTCTCTCTCACATTGAGCAGATGTTTGAATTAAAAAAAATTGAACCGGCGGCTGCAGCCATTCCTGATGACATCAGTGTCTTAATGATTGTGCATCCTAAATCCCTGAGCGAGGCGACCCTCTATGCGATCGATCAGTATGTGTTGGGAGGCGGGCATGCCATGATTTTTGTGGATCCCCTTGCCGAATCGGATAGTGGAGGTGGCAATCCTATGAACCCGATGGGAGGGGGTGGTCCGCGAAATTCGGATATGCCCACGTTGTTTGCCGCCTGGGGCCTTGAGTTGGTGAAAGGGCAGGTGTTGGGAGATTTGCCATTGGCCAAAAAAGTGCAAGTCCAGGAGCAAAGCCGCCTGCAGGTAATTGATTATCCCGTCTGGATTGATTTCCGTCAGGAGAATTTCAGTGACAAGGATATCGTCACGGCTCAGGTCCCGTCGATCACGGTGGCATCAGCAGGTATCATCCGAAAGAAAAGTGAGGCTGGGACCACAGTCGAGCCGCTCATCCAATCGGATGAAGCCGCGATGCAGATTGAGGCATCCCGCTTGTCAGCCATGCCGGATGTCAGTGGATTACTCAACAGTTATCGCCCTGAAGGAGAGAAGTTTATCGTGGCCGCACGGGTGACCGGAGCCGTGAAAACGGCCTTTCCTGAGGGAAAACCCAAAGAGAAACCTGATAAAGAGGGGACTTCGGATACGGCTCCAGAACCCGAGATCCCGGCCAAAGACCACCTCACGGAATCGAAGGGGCCAATTAATGTCATTGTGGTGGCGGATACGGATATCTTACAGGACCGATTTTGGGTTCAAGTGCAAAACTTCTTCGGGCAACGGATTGGCATTCCCAACTCGGGCAATGGCACGTTTGTCACCAATGCCTTGGATAACCTGACGGGAAGCAATGACCTCATTAGTGTCAGAAGTCGTGCCGGATTTTCCCGGCCCTTCACGCTCCTGCGAGTGTTGCAGCAGGAAGCGGAGCAGCGGTTCCGACAAAAGGAACAAGCGCTACAAGAGCATCTCAAGGCGACGGAACGAAAGATTCAGGAACTGCAAAGTCAAAAGCCTGAGGGAAATTCCATGATCCTTAGTGTTGAACAGCAGGAGGCCATGGGACAATTTCGAAAGGAATTGCTTCAGATTCGAAAAGAACTCAGAAGCGTACAGCACGAGCTTGGCAAAAACATTGAGAGTGTGGAACGTTGGGTAAAGTTTATCAATATCGGACTTGTGCCCTTGTTGATTGGTATCGCCGGTGTGTGGATCAGTTCCTCCGGGATCAGGAAGAAGAGGCCAAAAGTCTAATTCGCTCAGTTGTCGATCATCGAGGACCTCATTCGACTATTCATGAATAGTAAGGGAAGGGTATGAAAGCCAAAACACTCGGCATCTTAGCCGCCATAACCATTTTAGGGATTGTCGTGGCCATTTTCGTGAATCAAGAGCCCGCCTCCCAGTTACCACATAGCGGTAAACTGTTGTTTCCGTCACTACTCTCAGCGGTGAATGATGTAAACGAAGTGGTTGTGGAAACCAAGGATCAGACCGTGACGCTGGTTCGTAAGGAGAATACCTGGGGGGTCAAGGAGAAGGCAGGCTATCGAGCCGACGTGGAAAAAGTAAAACAAGGCCTTATTGGATTGGCGGAACTCCGGATCCTTGAACCGAAAACGAAAAATCCCGAGTTATACAACCGGCTGGGGTTACAGGACAAGGAGCAGGAAGGATCGCTCTCGACAACCGTGACCCTGAAAACTCCGAATAATCCCGAAGCGGCGCTGGTGATTGTCGGGAATCAACGTCCTGCCAAGGGAAATCCGCGGATGAGTGAAATCTATGTGCGGAAACCGGGGGATCCCCAAACCTGGTTGGTGATAGGGAGCCTGCCCTTAGAAAAAGTGCCAGGAGAATGGCTGGACAAAGAAATAACGGCGCTGCCGTCCAAACGTGTGCATCGAGTGGCGGTCACGCATCCCGGTGGGGAAACTCTTCTCGTCTCAAAAGACAAACCCGAGGATCTTGATTTTCAATTGGATTCGATCCCTGCCGGTTTCAAAGTGTCTTCTCAGTTTAATGTGAATAATGTGGTAGGAACTCTTGTGCAGCTCCCGTTGGAAGATGTGAAAAAAGAACAAGAGGTGAATTTTCAGGACCACCCCGGAGTGACAGCTGTGTTGGAAACTTTTGACGGGCTCAGACTTCATGTCCAAACGGCCAAACAGGAAGACAAAATTTTTGGAAAATTTTCTGCGGAATTTGATCCGGCTCTGGTTCGCCTGGTGGATGCCACCCCTTCCCCAGAAAAAGGGAAAACGGTTCCAGCCCAGGATTCTGCTCAAGACGAAAAGGCTCTTGGATCTCCGGAAGAGAAGCAACCAGGTGAAGAACAGGGAGAGATTTCCCCAGAAGAAGACTCAATATTAAGAAAACCGGAAGAGGTTAAGGAAGAAGTAGAGGCGTTCAATAACCGAACGGAAGGCTGGGTATACGAATTGCCGACGTTCCGGGTCGAGAACTTTTCAAAAGCTAGGAAAGATCTTCTTGCCACAATTCCCTGAACGGGACCATTCAGGGTCATCTGTTGAGCACAAGGTTGTTTCTTTACGTTTGAGGCAGCCTCAAGCGTTCTCCGACTTATCAGAATCCTGTAGGGGGAGAGCGGCTAACACCTCCAGAAATTCCTGATAGACTTGCGTCAGGCGGGAATCCTCAATTCGGTAGGCAAAGGACAACAGGATCAAGCCTCCTGCCAGTACCAATAAGCCCAGAGCGGTGATTCCAATTACCCAAAAAAATCCCCCGACTGTGCTTAACCCTCCATCAAGAATAAATAGCACGGCAAAGGTGAAGGTGCCTCCAATCACAAAGGCTAACCATAACAAGGTGAGAATGGCAGAGGACCAGGGAATACGCTTGGACAAATGAAGCAGGAGTCGATCTCCGTCCGAATTCACGTCGATTGTCCCCTTTAAAGGCCATGCGGTCCGAAAACTCAGGGAAAAGAGTTGATAATAGGGTCGGATCACGATGACCTGTTGGTCTTCGACCCATCGGGCAATCCCATGAGGCAAGGGTAGGGCGCCAGACTTGTAAAATGCATGGGAAAGAGCGTGGGCTGGATGAGAATCCAGGGCGTTCCGCCGGTGGGCCAAGGGAAATCCATACCGGCAGGCCCAACTTTTTAGTGTGGTAAATTGAAACCAATCGCCAACGATTAGACCAAGCAACAGTAAGATGGCAATGATTCCGGCAAACTCCATAGGAGGGAGAAGATACCATAGTGTCTTCTTTTGCTAAACTCCTGTTTTTGCATTGACTTCTCGACCGCCCCTCCTCTACTATCGACTCGCGGGGTGGAGCAGCCTGGTAGCTCGTTGGGCTCATAACCCAAAGGTCGAGGGTTCAAATCCCTCCCCCGCAACCAAAAAATTGAAATTGGTTTAAAGGCCTTGTCGGCAAACCGACAAGGCCTTTTTTTGTAGTCTTGGCGGTGAACGGCCAGGAAGGACCAACGATGTTCCCTCCTTCAGAATAGGGGTTTGGGGAATTTGGGGATCCGGTTTTTCTTGGGAGGAAATTGCGGTTTTGTTCTTCGAGGATCTTTCGTTACATGGGGTATTACTTGCTGTTCAGCCTGAACGACATCAGTGGGGATCGGAAGCGGATAAGGGGTACAGAATGACGGACAGGGCATTGTGGTCGCTGAGGATGCCTTTTAATGGAAGGGCTTGGGGACGGTCGGTGGGGATCCCTCTGACGGCAAGCAAATCCGGCCCGTTTTGGTGCACAAGGGTTAATGCGTTCGCCATAAGAAACTCTCTCAAAATCTCTGCATCGCGTTCCTCCTGGTCTGGTCGAAGATTCGCGTCCATTCCGACTAGCAACGGGGCATTAGAAGAAACAACCCGCTTGATGGCTCCTGTAATCTGTCTGAACTGCAAAGCTCTAGCCTCAATGCTGTCCGGTCCTCGACCTGCGTCCATATGGCTATTCAGCACCCAAAATGTTGGGAATTTAACGAGCTGAAAGCCTTTCGAAAAGAAATTATCGGCTTTATTCAGGTCTGTATTCCATCCCGCAAAGGCTTCATAGGGTTCTGCATAGACAGATTCAGGTTGTTCCCGGGCAAGCATCAGGAGACCGGGACTCATACATATTTGGCACATGGCCCGAAGGGGCCACCAGTCACCACCACCACCTTCCGTAAATAGTGGATGATCCCTCCAGCTATGCCCTGTGTACTGGGCAAGTTGGGCAGGACGGACAAAAGCCTCTTGAAACAGCACCAGATCGAACTTGGAGGCGAGATCCCCAATACATGCGACTTCTTCTTCCGTATGGGCATCGTCTGAAAAGAGCGAGCCGGGAAGAAGGCGGTCATGAATATTAAAAACCAAGACCTGGAGCCCATGGCTCCCAGATGAATCAGGAAGAGCTTCTGCAGCAAGGCCCGCTTGCTGTTGCCAATCCAGGCCACACGGGGTGGTCAAAGCTGGTTTCGCGTCAAACCTTCCCAGGCAAGCACTAAACATCGTAAGTGCCAATAGGGGCAACACAATTTTCCTATATCGACCTGTTCTCAGCATAGGCATCGGCCATCTATAACGCCCTCTGGCCCCTCATTTTATCATTCGAATCTCGCCACTCAGAATAAAGCCTATGTATTTCGGGAAATTAAGTAGGTGTGAGGCCGATGGCTCACACAGTTGAAATCCCAATCAAGGAAAAAGTTTCTGGCCACTTTATTTCCTCATAATCGACCGCCTTCCTTCCGTGATGAAGCCGTTAAGCAGCAGGATGGAGGGTCGCTTTTGATGCCCTTCTCGCTTAATAGGAAAGGGTATCGAAGGCATGGTCGACGGCCTCCAGCCTGACTCGTTTCCCCATTCGCGTTGACGATGATCTCAGGCGAGCCTTGTACTAAACATTTCTTCTTTGATTCTTGCGGTCGGGCTGGAGGTCCTAGAGTCAAAGGAAAAGCCGGATGGGGTCTGGGTTCCTCTTGCGTATGTCTCGGGCTGTATGTCTCACGATCCGTCTCCCGCTATGGCGTAATGATGACGTCGACAGAGGCAGGGAGACTGTCTGCGCCTAGAATGTCGGTGACCCTGAGTGTGAAGCGAAAGAGCCGTTCTTCAACCACAAAGGGGGCCAAAAATTTGGATTGGGCAGAATACGGATCAAGAAGCGGGACTTTACTCCCTCGTACTTGTTCCCAGTGGTACTGGAGAGAGCCACCATCGGGATCGTAACTATTTAAGCCATTCAAGGTGACTCGTGTTCCCGAAGAGACCGTTTGCGTTGTCCCGGGATTGGAAACCGGTGGGTGATTGGGTTCATCATTGACCTCAACCTGAATTTCCAGGGTGGCCTCTTGATTGCGGTTTTTTACGGTCAGCACAGTTTCTCCGTTCCCCACCAGACGAAGCCGGCCGTTTTGGTTGACGGAGATAATTTTATCGTTGCCGGACTGGTAGATGGTTCCGGTGGACTGGGCGCGAAGGGAGCGGGTAATCCCGTCTGAAAATCGACCAATCACAGGTAAATCTAATGTTTTTCCGAGAAAGTCCACTTGGTCATACACACGAGTCCCGCTGGCCCGTCCCAAGCGCAAGGGTTTGTCCGTCTGAAAGTCTATTTCCAGGAGTTCGGCGTTTGGTTCTATCTGAATCAGGATTTCATCGAAGATGGCTAAGGCTTCATGTTGGGATTGTCTTCCTCCCTGTTCGGCCACGGCGAGAAGCCGATAGGTGCCCATTGCTTCCTTGGGGATCAGGATGTTTCCGCCAAAGGGTGGGGTGCTTTTTGCTGTCGCCACAAGGGCCAATTTTTCCTCGACGAATTCACGCAGCATGTCGTCAAATTCCCCATACCAATAGTAGTTCACCTTGGTAACGCCCGGGAGATGCTCCAAATCCAGGGAAACCGAGATATGTTCGCCTGACTGGTGAACACTGCCTTCTTTCGGCTCAATGATGGAGAAGGACCAGGCTGGTTGAAGTCCGAGCAGGAAGGCAAGAGCGGTTAGGAAGCCTGTCGTCATGAGGGAGACACAAGGGCGAAACATGTTCGTACCTCACAAGGAATCCAGAGCCAATGGTCTTATCATACATCACCCTTTCAAGAGGGTGCATCTCTTATGAGAATGACGAGTTTTTTGGCTTATGAGATGGGGAGACTGAAGGTTTGAAGTGTATTTGAAAATGAGTGAAATGAGGAATGACCAACACCTTGAATACCCTCCCGCATGACCTGCCGGAGAGCCTTAAATCGCCACCTTCTCCGATTCAGTATCCTGGTCAATCTGCTCAAGAGCTGACTGATTCAGCAACCAAGAGGGCACTGGTCGAATATCCCAGATGAGCCCGAAGAGTTGGAGTCCTCGCAACAAGTAATAGGTGACATCGATTTCCCACCATAGAAATCCTTGCCGGGCTGAGCTGCAATATTTATGGTGATTATTGTGCCACCCTTCACCTAAGGTAATGATGGCCAGGAGGAAGTTGTTCCGGCTATGGTCGGCCGTTTGGTAACGCCGGCTGCCGAAAAGATGGGAGAGGGAGTTGATGGTGAAGGTGCCGTGCCAGAGAGCAACGGTAGAAATCACGAATCCCCAGACCAGCATCTGCCATCCATCCGTGCCTAAGCCTGGATAGGCACTTCCGAGCCATTTACCCAAGAAAAACAGGGCAACTGCCAAACCAATTGGCACGAGCGTATCGAAACGATTGAGAAACCGGAGTTCCGGGTATCGGGCAAAATCTTTAATCCGGTTCAGTTTTGTCGCAAGTTGGTCATGGGTCAGGAACCAACCAACATGGCTCCACCACAGTCCGCGGAGCACAGGAGAATGTACATCTGCCGGTTTGTCAGAATTGGCATGGTGGTGGCGATGGTTGGCAGCCCACCATAGGGGACCTCGTTGAGCCGCGCTGGCGCCAAGGCAGGCAAATAGGAACTGCATCACTCGTGAGGTGCGAAATGTTCGGTGTGAGAAATAGCGGTGATAAAAGCCGGTAATCGCGAACATTCGTACAATATACAAGGACACGGCAACTGCGATCGCTATGGGACTCCAGCCCACCCAAAAGACTGCGAGGATTGCAAGATGCAAGGCCAGAAACGGGACTGTGCGCACCAGATCTATGTCGCGACCGTTTTTATTGGAAGCGAGTGCCGTCGCTTCTTGGCTGTCCAACAAGGACTTCAAAAGCTTCCACATGCCCAACATGATCCGCTGGATTTCTGGCATCCGTAATGCTCCTCTCTTATGTGTAGGGAATCCCGAGATATCAACAGGTTACGATTCAGAGAGCTTCATCGAGGCCTTCTTTGGAAACGGGGGCTCCACATTTAGATAAAGGGAAAATTAGCAAACTCTACAAAGTAAACCAGAAGGAGGCCTCCTGGCAAATATAATTTCACAGAGTGTATGGTTTTTGGGATGTCATGGGAGTCTGAATTCTCAAAATACCAGTTCAAAAAAGACTGAGCCGGGCACCATCTTCGTTCTCTGGTCTACCTTTTCCAATGGTTCATGGGCTGACTATTGAGCTGATGAGGGGTCTTGGGCTGAATTTTCTCCTTTCGCGATTCCAAAAAGGAAACAACCGACTTTTTCCTGAACCTGGCGCATGTTGACCGAAATTCTGACGACACCCCAAATCTAACTGATATATCCGGCACTCCCTTCAATACGTCCGATCTTTGTGATTTGCTCGAAACTGTGCAGGGGAGGGAAAAGAATGAACATTCGCTTCGAGGGACGTTTGATTGAATTTTTCTGGGAAGGGTCTAGGGAAAACTTTGTTATGAGTTCTAGCTATTGTGAACTCTTCAGTGAGTCCTGTTGAAAACGCAGACTAACAAATTTACCCTCAGATTTGCCAACCTGTTTCCTCAGACAGTGCCGTATGTGTATGGAGGTTATTGAAATTCGCCCGGTTTCTTCGTTTGAGTGTTCCCATGAATTTAGCCCATGCCAGTGAGTTCGGAGTTGTAGAAGTGGCTAAAAATGCATTCACAATGGGCTGCTCATAGTTAATGGTATTTCTCTGAATCACAATACGACAGCTCACATATTCCTGTTGCAAGCGAACATACAGAAGAGGCCAGGCCGCCAGGATAACCACATCTGAGGCGCTCCCGCCAAATACGGTTTCACGATGGTTAATATTGGGAGCAAGCGGACCGCGAAAGGTGAGCCGGTTATCTTCAGCTACCAGACTTCAATTCCAATTGATTTTGATAGCGGAATAGGCTCGGGGAGAAACTGCTCAAATTCACCAGGATCCATAAGGCACTTTGTAAAACCTAAAAATTGAAAAAAGGGTAGGTCGTTAAAAGGCTTCAGTGCAATCTCACCATAACTATGACGGATTATCCTTATTTTTAAAAGGGTGGCAGGCAAAACCCAACGAGCAGTTTAACCGCGTCCTAATTTATATTCGAAGAGTGATAATCACCGAAACAATTAGGAATAGCTTATCCTCCCCCTCGAAGTTTGATTCTATGCCTGGGACAGTTCTTGTGGATTCTGTTTTTCGATCAGCACTGCTGCAGCGCGTTTGGCAATTTTGGCTGCGCCAGGTTTTCGAGACACTTGAGCGGTTACGATTGCGCCTTCCAAAAGGAGTGCGAGTTCTTCGGCCAACTGCTGAGGATTCCGCGCTCCCATCCTCATGCACAGGTCTTGGATAAACTGTGCCATCATCATTTTGAAATCGCCGCAGACGTTTCGAAGTGAGGTGCCTGGGTCGGAATGCTCGCCAACGGCATTAATGAACATACATCCATAAAAATTATTTTGTTTGAACCAAGCCTCAGCCACGTCAAAGATGGCAAGAAGGCGGGTTTTGGGAGTTCTTGCTTTGGCTTCCACTTGGCGCATAAAAGAATTACGAAACTCCCCGTCATAGTGTCGCAGTGCTGCCAGAACCAATTCTTCTTTCGAACGGAAATGTGTGTACAGGGTTTTCTTGGTGACACCGGACTGTTTCACGATGGTGTCGATCCCCGTAGCATGAATCCCGTTCTTCGCAAATAAGTCTACAGTCGTCCGGATGAGTTGTTCTCGTTTGGAAGGGGTGACGCTTCTTTTTTTTATTTTGCTAAACCACTACGTCTCCCAATATTTTTAAAAAATTATGAAGGTTACTAAAACAGTACTGATAAAAAATTCCACAAATTATCATTGTATTCGAATGATTTGAACTGCGTTAGCCTAGGTTGAACCAATTAGAAAATAAGTGTAACGAAACCTGGATTCACCTGACTAGGCTTCGTAAAGGATACAGATCTGTATACTAATTTTTATTAACCCTTTTATCCTTAAAAAGGAGTTCCATCATGAAAATGATGAAGTCCGTGTTAGGTTCTCTGTTCATGGTGTTCATGGCTATCGTCGCCACGCCCGCTTTCGCCGGGGATGTCACCCATAGCACCCCTGGACTCAGTGGTTATGATCCCGTCGCCTACTTCACCGAGGGTAAACCAATGAAGGGCTCAGGTTATCATGTGGCCGAACATCTTGGGGTGACGTATGCCTTTGCCACCAAAGAGCATAAAAGATTGTTCGAGGAGAACCCCGAGAAATATGTGCCAGCTTATGGGGGGTATTGTGCCTATGGTGTTGCAGTCGGGAAAAAGTTCGTGTCTGACCCGGAAGCGTGGAAGATCGTTGAGGGCAGACTGTATTTGAACCTGGATCGGGATATTCAGAGCAAATGGGCCAAGGATATTCCGGGCTACCTCAAAAAGTCCGAGGTCAAGTGGCAAGACATCAAAGATAAGGCCGCGTCGGCACTGTGAGGGATGAGGCTGAGGCCCGCTGCAACAATCCATATGACAAGGTGGGCCTCATGCTTCCCTTAAAACGAAACGAGTCAAGGAGAAGTACATGAAATCATTCACGATCATGGCGACGATAGTGATAATCGGTCTGGGGAGTTGGGCAAGCTGGGCGATGACCAAGGAGAGCAGGGGCTTTGCGCCCAACGTTGATACCGAAACGGGAGCCATTAGCGTTCCGCCGAACTATACCGATTGGCCCTCACTCGGCACCTGGGCGCATGCCAAGGTGGAAGGCGAACCCGGACTTCAAGAATATCATGTGGTGTATACCCAGCCGGAAACGATCAAGTATTACAAAGAGAAAAATCGGTTCCCCGACGGGGCGGTGTTGGTGAAAGAACTGCTCAATGCCGAAACTATGTCGATGACGACCGGCCCGGCGGTGGGTCACGCCACTAGCCTTAAAGGCTGGTTTGTGTTGGTCAGGGACACAAAAGGCCGTTTTAAGGAATCAAGTCTGTGGGGTGACGGCTGGGGGTGGTCGTTGTTTAATCCTGACGATCCCCAACACACTGTATCCAAGGATTACAAAATCGACTGTATTCCCTGTCACACCCCCGCTAGAGAATTGGCTCCCCGACAGGCCGTGGACGCGGATAAATGGATTTACTCCTTCGGCTATCCCGTCCTGCAAAAGAAATGACGGGGAGATTAATCCGGTTCCTTTATATAGAGAAACTGGAGGGTAGAGGCGCCAGGGGAGGCAAATGGTTATCACAATGGGAAACAAGGTTGCCACCCTATAGCTGAAACCAAAAGTGCAACTCCCCCAGCTTAATGGGGAGAGTTGCAGAATGAAAAGTCTATCTCACTTGATCGAACGTCAACTTAAATTTAGTAAGATCAAGAGAAGTTTGAAATATTTTGACGTGTGAAAGCCTTCTGTAAACGCGCCGCCAAATAGCTTGCCTTTTGTGGTCGTCCATTTTATCGCGGGTATATGCTATCAATTTCTTCAAAAAATTAGGATGATCCGTGAAACGTTCCTGTCCCAGTTATGTGTCAAAATCTATAACCTGTCATTGCTTTTCTTAACACCAGTGTGGACGTTTCGTAAGAGCTCATTCTTCGAAAGAATTCCTCTACAAAGCTCGTAATTCCATAGAAACGCTCTAAATAGTCTTGGAATATGGTCAGATATGGAATTGTCTCACTATGGGAAACCGGTTGAGCGATGCATAAGGCATGGTCTTTTTGAGGAAAACATCTGAACTGGCATGATCTAAAACCCAGATTTCCCTGGGAGAAACTAATGTAGGTCCGGAGCCAAGTCTGTTGTTGAATGTTTCGCTCGGCCGACATGTGTCTTTTTTGCCGTGAATTTTTATTTGACTTTGGCACTTGGGAGAATCGGGTTTCGGCCTGGAACCTGAGGTCCCTTCCTTTCGGCAAAAGGACGCAAAACCATTTACATAATGGCCAAGTCGGCACATTGAATCGTTCTGACGCACACCGTGGAGGGGCGGAACAACTCCCAGGGCTCAAACAGGGTCCACTCCTTGATTTGAGTGTCAGCCGGGTTAGCCGCCCTGCAGGCGTTGGGTTAGATGAACATAAGCTTGCGTCACCTGAGTCGGAGGTCAAGTCAGTGGTTAAGCGGTTCATTTCATCCTGCCTGTTTATGCATCCTTTCTAATGCTGATTGGCGGGTCTATTTCCGGATTGTCTACGTTCAGGGGCAGAAAAACTGAAAAGATAGCGAGTCAACCAAATATTTAACCTACTTTTATGTCCCTTGTTCATGAGCCGATTGTTTTGCGTTATTGACACGTCGTGGCTCCTTTGCTACCTATCGCCTTGTCCCCCAAGGCGTGTATATTTCCTATTCCCGGTGGGCACGGCGTTCTACCTTTCGCAAGAAGAACTCCTTTCTCGATATGCACTTTACTACAAGGAGGTTGCATGCTTTGAAATTTTCAATCTATCTCGTCTTGTTAGCGATCTCCTGGCTTGCCTTGCCCACACAGCCCTTGGCCGCAGTGGGAGACGTGAATTACATCTCTGACGTCGTAACCGTCCCGCTACGCAGTGGACCCTCCAATGCCCATCGCATCATACACCGTGGCCTACCAAGCGGGACCAAAATGACCATTCTTGCGACAGACGAGGAGGCCGGTTTTACTCAGGTTCGGACTGATGGCGGATTGGAAGGCTGGGTCACTTCACAGTATCTCACCGGGGAACCCATCGCTCGTGTCAAACTGGCCGCGGCCGAGAAACGCCTTCTGGCCCTCAAAACCGAAATCGATAAGGAACGTGAAGCGCGTGTGACCATTCAGTCTGAGTACAAAGAAACCGAGGCTACCAACCAGACGCTGGAATCGCAGGTGCAATCCCTGGCAAAAGAACTTGCGGAGCTGAAAAGTATATCAGCCGACCCGATTAAGGCGCATGCCCGCAATCTCGAGCTGACCCAACAGAACGAACGCCTAGTAAACGAAGTGAGCGATCTCTCCTCTACAGTCAGGCGGTTGGAAAATAACGTACAACTGGAATGGCTGCTGTACGGTGGCGCTCTTGTACTCATCGGCTTAATACTAGGAATAGTCTTAAAATCACGACCTCGACAGACGACTTATTCCCGCTATGGGTAAGTGCCAGGTCGAAAAACCCGTGTCCAGGAGTCATTTATTCCCTAGAGAAGCCATCTTTAACTCACTGGAACACGGCCTGTCGGGTAGAGAGGTCTTGCCGATTTATTTCAAGGCCTCAAGGGTGGTACGGAGTTCTTGGACCTCTGTCTTAAATAACGCGAGGTGTTCATCCCGTTGAGGTTGAACATCTTTGAACTCCCATATACGCTTAAAAATAGCCCACAGTTCCTTATTGTGGGTTACCGCGAGAGCGTAAGTCGGGGTTTCCCGTTTGGCCTCGTCCACACAACATAACGTATTGTCGAAGGCATGAAATTGATTGTGCAGATCGTCTAATGACTGATCGTTCCCTGTTCCGCCTTTTGCCGCTTCTGCACTTGCTTCCATCATGGAAGTGAGATTTAGCACCGTTTCGACGTGGGTGCTCCCTTTGGCTTGCGCCGCATAGTCATCCGCACGTGGATAGAACACATAACTGCATCCGGTAAATCCGAGGAGCAATGCTGCGGTCAGTACCATTGCTGCAATCTTTTGCATAAATTTCTCCCTCCTTTATGTGAATGGGCACGGTTCCGTTTATTCTCTATGGATTCTATAAGTCGAATTTTTAGTTTTGGTTGTTTTGTGAATTTAGCGTATCCTGGAAAGTAGACTTATACAACCACCATATCAGGAAAGGATCAGGGGGGATTTGTCAAAGTGGGATAGAAAGGCAGTTCACATTTGTGAGTTCTCACCGCATATCCCCCATTCCGCTTCTTCTCAAGATGGCATAGCCGTCACTCCGACCAGTATACTGAAATTGTAAGAGAATTGATGACTTATGGCTGATCTCTCTAAACGTTTAAAGACGAATGTCGAGGGCCGATTTTTTGTCGATTCCACCTGTATCGACTGCGATACCTGCCGGCAACTGGCTCCAGCCACCTTTGTTGAAGACGGTCAGTACTCGACAGTCTACCACCAGCCTGAAAACACACGGGAAAATTTTGCGGCGTACCAAGCGCTAATTGCCTGTCCGGTGGGTTCCATCGGCACGGAGAAGAAGGATCCCAAGATATTCTTAGAGGCCCAAGCGTCCTTTCCGCTTCATATAGAAGGCGGTGTGTATTACGTTGGATTCAACTCGGAAAAATCCTTTGGAGCCAATGGCTATTTTATCCAACATGCTCAAGGCAACTGGTTAGTCGATTCTCCCCGCTTCGTCAAACGCCTGGTTCGGTCATTTGAAGAGAAAGGTGGGGTTCGGTACATTTTTCTCAGTCACGAAGATGACGTGGCGGACGCGGCTCGGTATGCGAAGCATTTTGGTGCCACGCGGATCATCCACAAAGCCGATGTTTCCGCCATGCCCGATGCAGAATGGATAATTGATGGGGAGGATTCCATACCCGTTACTCCGGAGTTTGTGTGTATTCCGGTTCCCGGCCATACCCCAGGAAGCATGGCCCTCCATTACAGGAATCGTTTTTTGTTTTCAGGCGACCATCTATGGTGGAACCGAAATCTCCAACAACTGGGGACGCCTGAACGGTTGGTATGGGACGATGCCTGTCTGAAACGGTCGGTCCGAAAATTACTGAACCATTCTTTTGAATGGGTCTTGCCAGGGCATGGAGAACGTATCCACCTCCATCATCGCGACATGAAACAAGCCCTCGACCAACTCCTGCAACGACGGTGGAACTTCCGGCCTTTCCCAATGTAACCCTTATTATCCCTAACGCAAAATCCGGAATATCTATGGTGTGGGCCTAAGCCGATACATCGACGAAGTTGGCGTAAACCGTTCGTGTTCAAAAAAAGATGAGATACACCACGTGTTTTTTGAAATCTCTACGACTGCACACATAAGGGAAGATCCATTACGTTGGAATCAAAGTTCGCGGTGGCAAAGGGTTCTTCAAAGATCCCGCACAGCTTTTGTTGATAGTCAGAACTCAAATGCCGAGATGATAAAACGTTTTGCCAATCCATTTTCTCCTTCCTAGGGATGAAAGACAAAATTCAACCTCCTGACCGATTGCCATTTGAGGTTTTGCCTGGAAAATAATCGCTTCTAAACCGGCCTGTTCCGGAGAAAGCACGGTGATCCTTATGGGTTGGGAATTGTGGTTGCCCACTGAAAAGGAAGGAATGACTAATTGTCCAAGACGCTTGGGAGCCAGGGTGATTATCCACTCTGACAAAATTGTTGTTTGTCCATCGATGATGGTGG
>DOFS01000353.1 GCA_003523945.1 Nitrospiraceae bacterium
TTCGGCATCATGTGCTCACATAGTATCGCGTTACGGGAATGCACTCTGAGCCTGACAAAAAAGGGGCGGCGGTCAAGGTTCCGCCGCCACTCATTGTTCTAAGCGTCCTGCTTCTGGCCTATGCTCTGAACGCAGTTGTTCCCTTCACCATTCCACCATCACCAGGAGTAAAGTTTACCGGATATACGCTGCTCGGGATTTCCCTCGTGATCATCGGCATCACCTCATGGTCATTCCGGCGCGAGAAAACACACATTGAACCCTGGAAGCCGACCACCACGATGATTACGACCGGGTTCTTTGCCATCTCACGCAATCCGATTTATCTGGCTCTGTGTATCGGCTGTATCGGTATCGGCCTGATTCTTCAGAGTTGGTGGGTGGTTTTCAGCGTGATCCCTGCAGCCATGTTGCTCTATCAGTTTGTCATCACACGCGAAGAGGCCTATCTTGAGCAAAAATTTGGTGAGGCGTATGTGCAGTATAAAAGGCGCGTCAGGCGCTGGCTGTGACTTCAAAGATCGTTGGCAGGCCATAACAACTCTAGAATGGCCTGGTGCGGCAGTATGGGGTGTTCGTTCCGGTAGCCGCTGTGCTGGAGACATGGCGAACAACTTCCTGCCTTCGGCTTCTGTGTCATCTGGGCTTCGCACCGAAGGCAATGCAGGGGTCGCCACGGTGTCCATCCGCCATGAACCATTTGAAGAAGGACGGGGAGACCCACAAAAAGGCTTCATGAATCGGATCTGTGTGAAACGTTGCGCGCAAAAGTGGATACCTGAAAGATGGCGTGATCCGGCAGGCCGGAGGGAATTTGGAAAGTCCGGCATGTACAGCAAGCAGGGGTCTCATTGACTGACAGTAGTAAAGAGCGTCTTCAGGCGGGACAACGAGTCAGGAGCATGATGTCGAGCGTCGGGGTGATAGTGTTCCTTCTCATTGGGGGAAGTATCTGGCTCTGGCATAAAGGCTATGATGTGGATCAGGCACTTCTGAAAATCCAATCGTTGGTGGTGAGTATTCATATTGAACCTGAGATGGTTCGGGTTCCCGGTGGCACATTCAGGCAAGGCGATGTTGAGGGGGTAGGCGGGTCCTGGCGCAACCCCGTCCGCACGGTTAAGGTCAATGCGTTTTTCCTGGGAAAACATGAAGTGACGTTTGAAGAATATGACCGGTTTACCATTGCCACCGGTCGGAAGTTTCCACATGACAACATGTGGGGGCGCGGGCGACGTCCGGTCGTGAATGTCTCGTGGGAGGATGCCCGAGACTATGCTGAATGGTTATCGGAGCACACGGTTCAGCGCTATCGCCTGCCGACAGAATCTGAATGGGAATATGCCGCGCGTAACGGCGAGCAAGAGGAGATCTGGGCCGGCACATCAGAACAAGCGCAGCTCATGGCATATGCGGTTTACAATGGGAACTCTGGAAACCGGACCGCAGAAGTCGGGGGAAAACAGTCCAATGCAATTAAGATCTATGATCTGACCGGCAATGTCTGGGAATGGGTTGAAGATTGCATTCATGACACGTACAAAGGGGCGCCCACGGATGGCTCGGCCTGGTTGCAAGGGGAAGGCGGAGACTGCCGCAAGCATGTGCTTCGGGGTGGTTCCTGGTACAACGCTCCTGAAAATTTGCGAACATCCGCCCGGGACTTGAACCCTCCCCGTAGGCGAAATCTCGACATCGGGTTTCGTCTTGCCCGGGATGCTCCCTAATCCTTGCTCCTTTCACCTTTCACGGTTTTCCCCTTCTCCAATTTCCCTCCCTTTGTCTGTGAGGATAAGGGAGGTAGAAACAGCTAATAACGTTTCAGCCCTCACCACATAACGAAGTGGTCCTCCGGCCACGATGGCATCAAAGGGAAAACAAGTCACTAAGATTAATTCATCTGCATCCTCATTGCGGGCAAGACGGGTGTGTCGCCTATCTATCACGGTGAGTTCTTGAACGGTATAAGACGTTCGACGTCCGTCGGGCCATTCCACATAGATGAGATTGTCTTTCTGAAGATATTGTAAAAACTGAAAGTGCGTATCGCGATGTCCGCTCAATATGATGCGGCGGGATTCATCCGGCCGCGCATTTCCGGAGAGATACCCTGGTCCAAAGGCTAACGAGCGTCCGCTGGCATCGGCCAGGATAATCTGGTCGATGCCGTGTCGCGGAACGAGCAATCGTCCGACCGGCCAGGTGTCCGACCATGGCCAGGGCTTGGCCGGCTGTTGCGTCTTAAGCGTCTGACCCCAGGCCTGTCTCAGGAGCCATTGGGCGGTAAGGGCCTTCACGGGAATCCAGAGTCCCTGTCCGATGAGCCAAAATCCCCAGACTAACAACACTCCTGCCAACATCTGCCCAAAGAGGCGCTTCACGTTTGTTGAGTTTGATGTCGCGACCATAGCCATCCCAACCAGACCATGAAGGTGCCGAACAAAAGATAAAGCGCGGAAGGTGTGGCGGTTTGTGGCCAGCCGAAGATTGCCTCGTATTGCATGCCATGCGGTAGATTGGTCTTCATGGCATGGGAGTGAAGCGGTGGCTGCCCGGGCCGTGCGGGAGTGGTGTCCACTACCACCAGGCTTGTGTACTTGCTCACCAGATGATGACGAAGGGCCACGTCGATGACACCTTGTCGCAATTGGGCTTGCCGGTCAGGTTGGTCAGGTTGAAGAGATAAAGTCTGTTGATCCATGAGTTGGGAAATTTTCTGTCTGGCCCAATGCACCGCGATGCCCGATCGGGAATGCCCTGCCGCGAACGGCAGTACCCTGTCCCATGGAACGATTCCGTGCGTGCCGGACATTGTCAGATGGGAAGGAGGAATTGCGCTGTGAAATGCCGCCATGAGCGGTTCCCCCGCATACACATCCGGCAGTGGAGCCGGAAGGAGATCCCATGCCCCATCGGGGGAACCTTCAATCGCAAGATTCAGAAAGGCGGGTTGTTCGAGTTTCATAAACAGACGATGCATCTTGTCCTGCACCTCCTGGGCGGTGGCGATGTAGGTAAAGGTCCCGCGGCCCTGTTGGGC
>DOFS01000515.1:0-3668 GCA_003523945.1 Nitrospiraceae bacterium
GGTTGGCGGCGGTGGGCCGGAGGCGGGGTTCACCGTCACTTGCACGGTGGCGGGAGTGGTATCGGCCAGTCCTAAGGCATCGGTAGCCGTATAGGTCACGGTGAAGACTCCGGCGGTCGGGAACGTGACCGATCCAGGATCTTCTACCGTGGCATTGGCAACTCCGGAGCCGGAGCCAAACGTCCACCGGTGGGTGAGGGGGGTGTTGCCGTCGGGATCCGTGCCGGTGCCCGTAAAGGTGACGGCCTGGCCGACCTGGATGGTCTGCGCCCCACTCGGCGTATTGATGACCCCATTGGGCGCTTGGTTCACGGGCCCGCCACCACCCAGAGTCCCCAACACATTGAATTCGGCCAGGGTGGTCCACGGGTTGTTAGTTCCCTGGGCCTCAGTGAGGGCCCGCAACCACACATAGCGGCTCGTCATTCCTCCAAAGAGGACCTGTTGCTCGTTTTTGGTGTTGGGAAAGGTTCCGGAGGTGACTAAAGTCCATTCGCTCAGGACGGGCGGGGTCGTGGGCGGCGTCCCCGAATTCGTTTTGACATAGAACTGATATTGCCCGATATGCCCATTGGGCGAGGTATCCTGGCGGGGCAAGGCGCGGAAGCCTTGAATGGTGGCGACCGCTCCGAGGTCGACCACTAGGCTATGCGGAGGGGGCGGAGAGCTCCCGCCGGACCAGCGGGTATGCCAGAAGGAGGCGGCACTCCCATCCTTGACATTGATGGCCCGGCCGTCTTCTCCGGCAGTTTCTTCACTGTCGACCCAGACTACCCACCCATTGCGAGCAAGGGGTGAGGGTGTCGTGGTTGGCGGCGGTGGGCTTGTGGTTAGAGTAATTTGTTTTTCAACAGAAGGGGCGCTTTCATTTCCTGATGTATCAAATGCTGTCGAAATAAATCCATAAGTCGTTCCTGTAGCGAGTCCCGTTACAGTAATGGAGGGGGAGGATGGATTACTCGGCATTCCTGAAAATATAGGTTGTCCAAAATCTTGAGATGGGAGCGTCCGTTTGTAAATTTTATATCCCGCTAAATCCGATTCGGAATTTGGGTTCCAGGACACCGAAACATCAGCTGAAAAAACAGGAGCGCAAGGTACTAAAGCTCCCCATGCTAACAAGAGAATGTAAATCGATATTCTTTGGAAAAATTTTGGTGAGGATAATCTTGTGCGTGATGTTGTAAAACCTTGTCCGAGGTATTGATGAAACCCCTGTTCATAGGTATTCCCTGGTTGATACTTGGTGCCATTAAGGTTTTCGGTGGGGAAGCATTTCCCCACCGAGTGGCTAGTACTTTGGTCTTGCATTATTCATCTCCTGTTTTTGGTAGACTTTTCCCCATTGGCTGTGTGGCTGGTTGAAATAATGAATTTGAATTTTGGTGAGGGAATGGGGGATTGAGCGAATAGTCTGTATAAACTGACCCTGCCCCACAGATTTTCCGGTTGAACGATTTGTGTGCATTCTCCTGTTGTTGATGAAGTGGAAAAATACATGTGAGGCGTTTAAATTCATTTAATTGTTCCCTGGAAAAATCTTCCCCTGCGGGTATCTCCCTTTGATTTGTTATCTCAGCCTGGCATTTCAAACCAGAATGCAAAGACTTGCGCTCCTGATGAGCAAGTTTCCCCGAAGGGTCAAAAGCAAGCCGATGTATAAATTCAAAAATAAAACTGGTCTTCCAAGCACTACCTAAGGAAACGTGAAAGAGATTTTCAATTCAGGGGGAGGATACTGCTGATGATAGAAAATGAAGATGGATAAAATTTGGGGGGCGAAGTAGAGAGACATGATAAGAGTAGATAAGATTGTTATCACCATCATCGAAAATGCCAACGTCAAATCTCACACCAAACAGATAGAAATTTTTACGGCATGGCCTCTTGATGAAATTTGCAATTTTCCAATTAATTAAGTTAGCTCACGTCGAACATGCAATATGGAGACCATTGAAAGGCTAATCTCCCTATGTGACTGTTTATAAAACGAAGTTTTTTTTGGCTCGTTTCAATAAATTCCGTATAACCTTGGTATTCTGGTGTAGGATTACTTAATCAGATGTAGGAAATAGAGTTCAGTATTGCTACGTAAATAGTGTTTATGTAAAAGTTCCTGAGTGTTTCCGAAGAAGAGTATCTTTGTTGTATTTGCAGAGGTAAGAAAAAAGTGGGTTGTTTGGAAAACTCCTTCACTCTAAGCTAGAGCCCGCAGATACTTTGGAAAAGACCTTAATGATTATAGTGAGTGCCTGAAAAATGTTGTCACGCCTGTCCATATTTTGGCGGTTAACCCTTGGTTATCTGACAATTCTTGCATTGGTTGTCGGCGTGAATTTGTATATTCTCAATCAATTTCGTGCATTAACGGAATTGGGCGCTGAGTTAGCGTCCCACCACTTTCCGGCTGTAGAAACTGCTAAGCGGCTTATTACCAGTCTGTATGCGCAATTAAAAAGTGATAAGCAATATTTGGTGCTTCGGGACACCACCCTTCTGAAAGATTTCCTTCAAGAGGCTGAAAATTTTCGAAAAACATTGAAAGCTCTTCAAGAACAGGAGGAGCCGGGCAGTACGCTTGAATCACTTGCCAAAACCAAAGCGCTGCATGAAGAATTCCATACCTTATTTTTGAGTGTCGGCGTTGAGCAAGCCGATCGTTCTCCCCAGGCTATCGCCACATATGAACAAAGCCGGGATGCCTTGATTACCGCCATGACCCAGGCTATCACGGCCTATATCACCTCTCAGGAGGCAAGTGTCGGGGAAATTCTCAAGGATTCCCATCTTCGCTCGGTACAGGCCCAAGAAATTACGAAGCAGCTTCTGATTATGGCCCTGGTTCTAGGTCTTGGCTTGGCCGGGATCGCCAGCTATAGTATTCTTCGCCCTCTTCGACGAGTCAAAGCTCAAATCCGCCGAATTGGACAAGGTCAATTTGGTGGGACGATTTCCCTGTCGGTTCCCCAGGAGTTACGTGAACTGGTTGGCCAGGTAAATTGGATGGGCGAAAAACTGCAAAAGTTAGATGAAATGAAGTCGGAATTTCTGGCAAATATTTCCCATGAGTTACGGACGCCCTTAACGTCGATTCGTGAGGGCTCTCAGCTTCTTTTGGATGGGATTCCTGGAACGCTGACCAGGGATCAACGGGAAACGCTCACCATTATTTCTGAAAGCAGCCAACGCCTCAATCACTTAATCGGCAATCTTTTAGATTTATCCCGAATGGAAGCCGACATGGTCTCCTATAATTTTAGTCCCACTGACCTGAATCGATTGGCTGTTCGCTCCGCAGATAAAGTGAAATTTCTTGCTGAGCGAAAAAATATTCATCTGAACCTCGATTTGGTTCAGAGCAAAGTAAAGTTCTATGATCTGGATGGGCCAAGGATGGAACAAGTGCTGGAAAACCTACTATCCAATGCCATTAAATTTAGTCCTGAAGGGACGACGGTGTTGGTTCGATCGAGACCAGATAGTTCCGGGGGAGGATTACAGTTTACGGTGTCTGATACGGGACCAGGAATTCCTGAGGCAGATCTACCTCATATCTTTGAACGATTTTACCAGGGGAAAACCCAGGAAGGTCGAGTTTATGTTGGGAGTGGAATCGGACTGGCTTTGGCGAAGCGAGTGGTGGAAGCCCATGGTGGAAAAATTTGGGC
>DOFS01000515.1:3754-23988 GCA_003523945.1 Nitrospiraceae bacterium
GAAGCCCATGGTGGAAAAATTTGGGCTGAGAGTATTCTAGGCACCGGGACTGCTTTGCATTTTACCATTCCAAAACGAAAGCATGCGGGGAACGTCCATTGACACGCCGAAGGCTGGATCAACTGCTGTTGGCGTTTTTGGGGTCCGTTATGGTCTTCGGCCTTCTTGAATGGGGAGGGTGTAGCTTCGTAAATTGGAATCGTTTTGCAATGGCTGAACCTGGTCCAGTTGGCCTCTCACCTGTCTCCTCCTTGTTAACTCCCGACCCCGAAGATGTTCCATTTTTTCGGGCGATTGCGGAAGATCAGGAAAAGAAGCTGAGTTCATGCAAAAATGAAGATGAATGTCGTGCCGTTCATTTTCTTCGTGGAGTTGCCGCGTTATATGAAAATAGGGAATTAGCGGCGCTTCATTTTCGTAAAGTGGTGGTCTCTAATCCCAATAGCGCGCTGGCGGGTGAAAGCCGTTTCTGGTTATGGTTGTTGGATGCGTTGAATGCTCCAGGAGGAGGAGGGATCGCTTCAGAAGCTTTTACTAAACGATTGGTTCGTGAAATTGTGAATAAGGAATTACTGGTCCATGAGTTAAGCCGACAATTGGAAACGGATTCGGTTGATGCTCTTAAACAGAAACTGACGATTCGGGAAAAGGCTGTCGAAGATTTAAATCAGGCCGTCTCCAATCTTTCCAAACAAACAGAACAATTAAAAAAGGAGCAGGCACTCCGTCAGGATGTGCAGCAGGAACTAAAGGCCAGTGAGAAAAAAGTTCAAGAGTTGACGAATCAATTAGAGGCCTTACGCCGTATCGATCAGGAAATACGTGAGAAGGCTCCACCGACCCGCCCGTCGGAAAAAATGGCCCCAACCCCCAAACTCGAAAGAGCCGAGGAGAAAGAAATACTCAATGAAGGTGAAGGAAAAAAATAGAGGAATTGTGATGGCTGATGAACGAATTCTTGTTGTTGATGACGATCCAAGTTTATTAACCCTTCTGAAAATGCGCCTGCATTCCATGGGATTTGTGGTTACGGCGTGTGGGTCTGGGGGGGATGCGTTGACCCGCGTCCAAGAAGATCCCTTTGATTTTGCCATTCTGGATCTTCGATTGCCGGATGCGGATGGCTTGGATCTGATGGAGGAATTGCATCAGCACCAAACCAATCTTCCAATCCTGATCTTAACCGCCCATGGCTGTATTCCTAATGCGGTGGAAGCCATGAAAAAGGGTGCGTATGGGTACTTGACCAAACCGTTTGATGACAAAGAGTTACTGGAGAGTATTGATAAGGCCCTTACCACCAAACGGATGAGCCAAGAGATCCATCGACTACAGCTGCTTGTGAACGAATTGTATGGGCTTGAAAATGTCGTAGCTCGGAGTCCTGAAATGCATACGGTATTAAAGCAGGTGGCTCAAGTGGCCAAGACCGATACCACGGTCTGTATTTCGGGAGAAACAGGGACCGGAAAAGAAGTGATTGCGCGCGTGCTGCATTGCAATAGTCCTCGAGCCTCGAAACCGTTTATGGCAGTTAATTGTGCGGCTATTCCAGAAACCTTGTTCGAAAGTGAGTTGTTCGGGCATATGAAGGGTTCCTTCACCGGGGCCCATCAAAATAAGCGGGGATTAATCCAAAATGCTGATAAGGGGACATTATTTTTAGATGAAATTGGTGAAATGCCCCTTTCGTTGCAAGGGAAACTCCTACGGACTATTCAAAATCGTGAAGTGTTGCCCGTTGGCGGTCAGGTGCCTACGAAGGTCGATGTCAGAATCCTGGCAGCAACCAATAAAGATTTAGAGTTAGCAGTACGGGAAGGACGGTTTCGAGAAGATCTGTATTATCGGATTCACGTCGTTCCTTTGTGGATTCCCCCCCTTCGGCAACGACGGGAGGATATTCCCTCTCTCGCCCAGTTTTTTCTCAAACGGAGCATTGAGCATCATGGCAAAATCGTCAAAGGATTTTCACCGGAAGCCATGCAGGCCTTAATTTCGTATCCCTGGCCTGGAAATGTTCGAGAACTTGAGAATATGATTGAACGAGCGGTCGTCATGTCCCCTCAAGACATCATTACGGCAGAATTTCTCGCCTTGTCTCCCCAAGAACAGAACAAGCCTGGCAGCCTTCAACCCTTAACGGATGCGAAAGAAGCCTTTGAAAAGGAATACCTCCAAGACCTGCTTAAGGCCACACAGGGTAATATTTCCAAGGCGGCACAAATTGCCGGGCGATATCGTGCAGATTTTTACAAGCTGCTCAAAAAGTATGGGCTGCATCCTTCTGATAGACAGGTTGATCCGTCTTCCTCCTCTGGTCAACCGGGACTCTAATAATTGGTTTGAAGGTCAGGAGGCCTTTGTCTCGCTCTATGATCGGGAAAGATCCCTGATGTTTTTCAACCTAAACACAATTGTTCTTCCGCTCCCCCTCCCCGCATTTATGTAGCAAGAGTCTTAGCAGAAACCAGCTGGGAAGGTCCTCATCTGCCTGGTAAAGGGGTGTTCTATCCAGCCTTGCGAAGAACTCATTTTTCCGGATCGCCTCATGTTGTCAGACATCACATACCTAAATGCATTTCTTTGATTTGGGAGGGCTCTGTCCTGTAGATGGAGCAGCCTCAAAACCCCAGTTCAGGTCAATCGAACGTTGCGTTTCTCTTTCAGAAGACGGGCGGGGTCGTTTAGAGTAACGGAGCCCTACAGTCTCTCCCGGCATCTTCCGAAAAAACCACTACGGTCTCATTCTGATTAATGCCCTGTAAGTTGGGCTACAGCAGTGTACCATCCTGAACTCTCACGGCATGGTGGAGGTCCCTTAGGAAGCTGTATGGGAAATTCCTCCATCATTCAGCAATGCTTTAGTGATGGGGTGACTGAATCCTTATGAGCTTGACCAGAAGAGAGAAAATAGTCAGATCATTCTCCCATGCTCCCAGATTTTAGGTAAATGAAGCTTAAGTTACAGGCTTAGCCATCCATTATCCCTGGGAAAGGCGACGGGAATTCCAACTGGTAATATCCGGTGAAGAACTCGCGGGAATTTATAACTTTCAATGTGCTTAAAGGATGAGTATGAATGTGTGGGTTATTCCCTCTGTTCTCACTGTCTTGGCCTCCATATGTTTGGCGACCATCATACTTTTGAAACGAAATGAGGGGGGTCATTTTTTTCCTTTGCTCTTGTTGATGGGGGCAATAGTTTGGATCCATGGACTGAATGGAATACAAGAAGTGTTTCCAGATCGTCTCATTATCTGGAAGAGGCTTATTCTACTTGGTGAAGTCACTCTGCCCGTTTTGATTGGGTATGTCGGGTATTCATTGTTGAGAAAATTTTCCGCCAATCCTATGGCGTTTGGTAGTGGGCTGTGGAAAATGATCGCGGGTGGAGCTGCTCTCTTAGCTTTGCTGATCATGGGCTTGCCAGATGGATTTATGCAGGTCAATCCTGAGGGGGAAATTGTGTTCAGAAGCCCAGAGGGATTGATGATCTGGGGGTTCATTGTCTTGGCCTCCTGTGTGGGATTATTTCAACTGGAACGTATGCTTCGGTCTTTTCCGGATCCCTTGGGATATCGATTGCAATATGTGCTGATTGGATTGGGAGGACTCGCTTGTATTTCTATCGCTCAGGCCATTCATAGGGTCGTGGTCTCTGTCTGGAGGCAGGATGATGTGTGGGCAGGAGGAATTGCATCGTTTGTTTCTCTTCTTGTCATGGCTGTGGGGTTGAGGCGATGGCAAGGACCCCCGGCGAGCCAAAAAATTCAAATCAGTCACCATGCTTCGTATGCCTCCTTGGCTGTGTTGTGTGTCGGCGGGTATTTTGTGCTAGTGGCCATGTTAGCTGCAGTGATTCAACAAACCGGTTGGGAGGTCAAGGACTCACTGGGTATGGTTCTCCTGTTTCTTGCCGTCATGGGCCTAGTGGTTGTCATGTTTTCCAGGCGTGTTCGCATCGAGTTTCAACAAATCGTTTCTCGTCATTTTTTGCAGGCGAAATATGATTACCGCGAAAAATGGTTAGAAGTCACTGATATGTTTGCGGCCTGTCAGGATGTCCAACAGATTTTGAACCGATACCTTGAGTGGCTCAGTCGAACATTTTTGACCTCCCGAGTCACGATTTGGAAGTATTTTGATGTTGATGGTCGGTATCATCAAATACGAAAAGAACGTCGTCGGAGAAAATTGGGGGAGAATGATCAGTCATCAAATATTCAGGATCCGCCTCCTATTTCTGAAACTCATCCTCTTATTTATCAACTGAAAGCGCAGCATGAACCCGTGGTGGTTCAAGCGGGTCAGGGGGCGGTTGAGGATTGGAGGGAATTTCTCCACATCACTCAGGCCCATGTGTGTGTGCCCTTATTGACTGAACAAGGCAGGTTGCTCGGGTTTTGTACGCTTAGCAAAGAATTGACTGATGAAGGCTACGATCAAGACGATTTTGATTTGCTGCGGGCCATTGCGCGTCATGTAACAATGCTGCTTGTTCAATTTGAATTAATTACCGAGCGCAGTTCGTCCGCCAAATGGGAAGCCGTACATCGATTCTCCGCATTTTACTTGCATGATTTAAAAAACTTGGCCTCGAGTTTGTCGATGGTGGCACAAAATGCGGCGCAATACGGTGGTAATCTTGAATTCCAGGCCACTGCGATGCAGACCGTTAAAAATACCTCCCAGCGGATTATCGATTTAATGGGGGAATTGTCTCGCCAGGCTAAAGATCCGAATTTGAATGAGGGAGCTATCACGGAAGCCGTAGATGTGAATGAGTTGGTCAAGGACACACTGGGGGCAGTCAAGGACTCTGGATGCCAGCCCAATTTTCATCCTGGACATGAGGTCCCGATTCTTCAGCTCAAAAGGGAGCCGATCAAGCAAGTACTGTTGAATCTAATCCTTAATGCACGCCAGGCGACCGACGAGAAAGGCACCATTGATATTTCCACCGCTTACGATGGCGAGCAAGTAATCGTTGAATTAATCGATACGGGGAGCGGGATGACCATGGCCCAGCTTGAAAAGCTTTTTCAGCCCTTTCAAAGCTCAAAAAGGAACGGATTAGGTGTGGGGCTGTTTCAATGTAAGCGGATTGTCGAGGACCATCATGGCATGATTCATATTGAGAGCCAGGAAGGGCGAGGCACGACGGTGATTATTACATTTCCACTACAAAGTACCGATAACGCAAGTGGTGTGGTGTCTAATGTGGCTAAATCCGGGGTAAGCTATGACCCAAGAAGAAACGAGTGCACATGAAGTCTGATCCTCCTGCTGAGCTTTCACGTCTTCCTTCACTGCTTCTGGTTGATGACCGGGAAGAAATTCTTGAACAAATGAAGTGGGGGCTAAAGTCCTCATATATGATTTTTGAGGCCGGTCATCGCACGGCTGCTGTCGATATTCTTCAGCGTGAAAAGATCTCACTGGTGGCCCTGGATTTAGGATTGCCACCTGATGCCGGTGGGGTAACGGAAGGATTGGCGGCGTTGGAACAATTGCTTGCGGTAAACCCTTTGGTGAAGGTGGTGGTTATCACGGGGAACCAAGATCGAGCGAATGCCGTCAAGGCTGTTCAGTTGGGCGCATATGATTTCATGGAAAAGCCTGTTGATTTGGAGGTGTTGAAAATTGTTCTTCAGCGAGCGGGGTATTTGGCTGGCTTGGAAAGAGAAAATCAAAAGCTTCTGGATCGGGAAGCGAAACGGGGATTTCCTGAAATTATCGGGAGCAGCCCGGTCATGGTGAAGGTGTTTGATACCATTCGGCGAGTGGCCGGGTCGGATATTTCTATTCTAATTGTTGGGGAAAGCGGGACAGGAAAGGAGTTGGTGGCTCGGGCAATTCATCAGCAAAGTCACAGAAAGGATGGCCCGTTTATCGCGATTAATTGTGGGGCTATTCCCGAAACTTTACTGGAAAGTGAGTTGTTTGGACATGAGAAAGGTGCGTTTACCGGAGCCCATCTGCAACGTCCAGGTCGAATTGAGTCCGCCCAGGGGGGGACGCTTTTTCTCGACGAGATTGGGGAGATTTCCCCTGCCTTACAAGTCAAGTTGCTTCGGGTCTTACAAGAACGAAGCATCGAGCGGGTAGGCGGACGCGTGGAGATTCCGGTTGACACGAGGGTTCTCGCGGCCACTAATATGGATCTTCAACTGGCCATGAAAGATGGGCGTTTTCGGGAAGATCTGTATTACCGGTTGAATACCGTGACCATTACAGCTCCACCTTTACGCGAGCGAGGTGGTGATATCGTGATGCTGAGCAAATCCCTACTTCAACGCTTTACAGAAGAAGCGAAAAAGAAGATTACAGGATTTACAAGGGAAGCTCTGCTCTCCCTGGAACAATATCATTGGCCCGGCAACATTCGAGAATTAGAAAATCGGATTCGTCGGGCCGTGACGCTGACCGATAATTCAAGAATTGCCCCGGAGGATTTAGATTTACCTGATCCCGATGAAAGTCAAAATGGTCTTACCTTGAAGGTAGCCAGAGATACCGTGGAAAAACGGGTGATTGAGCAAACTCTGGCTAAAACAGGTGGAAATATTACTAAGGCCGCAACCATTCTTGCTGTGAGCCGCCCGACCCTGCATGATTTAATTTCACGCCATCACATAAAAAAATAACCATTTCTCCTTAATCGAATATTCCGAATACACAGGTTGCAAGGGGGAAGGGGGTTACGATCGGTAGGATGCATTGATTTTTATATAATCGTAGGTTAAATCCGTGGTCCAGATCTTTGAAGATCCCTTACCCATTCCGAGTGAAATGGAGATGGTCAGGAAGGGCTTCTTCATCTGCTGTTTAATCCGTCGTTCGACTTGAGCCCCCAGTCCTTTTCCATTTTTGACAATGGGAATCTTGTTAAACTCAATGAGGAGTTTCTCCGCTCTGAGAGGGGCACCGGCCCGTCCCAATGCGGCTACAATTCTCCCCCAGTTGGGATCTGCACCGAAGATAGCGGTTTTGACTAAAGGGGAGGTGGCTAGAGTGTTGGCGAATTGTTTGGCGGCCTGGTCACTGGAAGCCTGGTGTATCTGGAATTCAATGATTTTCGTCGCGCCTTCACCGTCTCGAACAATTTCCATGGCCAGATGGTGACAGACTTGAAATAACAACGCTTCAAATTTGCCATGTGCCGTCGTTCCGGTTTTGATCGGCAAATTTCCGGCTTTCCCGTTGGCCAGACATAATGTGGTGTCATTGGTGCTGGTTTCGCCGTCAACCGAAATACAGTTAAACGTTTGGTTGGTGACAGCGTGCAAGGTTGTTTGAAGTGTTTTTTTGTCAATGGCAACATCTGTAGTGAGATAGGCCAACATGGTCGCCATGTCTGGGTGGATCATTCCTGAACCCTTGGCTATTCCGCCAATTGTCACTAATTTCCCGCCTATACGGTCCTGAACCGCGATTTCCTTAGGATAGGTGTCTGTCGTCATGATGGCCTTGGCAGCTTTTTTGTGCCCGGCCTTGCGTAGACGTGAAACCAGGATGAAAATGCCGTTTCGTATTGCCGGCATGGGTAGGGGAACTCCAATGACCCCTGTGGATCCGACAAACACATGGTGGAGGGGAATCGTGAGTTGGTCGGCAACTCTCCGCCCCATTTCCCTGGCATTGGTCAAACCGTCTGCCCCGGTAAATGCGTTGGCATTGCCACTATTAATGATGATTGCCTGTCCTATACCCTTCTTGAGATAGAGCCGGTCGAGAATCACCGGCGCGGCAGGGAGCCTGTTTGAGGTGAACACGCCGGCGATAGGACCAGGTTCCTCGGACATGATCAGGGCTAGATCAAGCTGGTGGTTCTTTTTAATGCCCGAATGAATCCCTGCTGCGACGAATCCTTGGGGGGCAGTGATCCCGCCTTTTACGCGTTTAGACATGAAAGCATCCTCTTCTCGTCATGGGATACTGGTGAAGAAAAATTTAGGGAAAGAGGCCTGGGGCGGTCAGTCCCAGTTTTTCGGGAAGTCCTACCATCAGGTTCATGCATTGAATTGCTTGCCCCGCTGCTCCTTTTACGAGATTGTCCAGCGAACCGGTGCTGATAAGGTAACCCGTTCGAGGATCATAGGTGCAACTGAGGTCACAGAAATTCGATCCCCGTAGGTTTTTCGGATTTACCCCCTCGGCACTAGGAAAGAGTCGAATGAAATATTCGTCATGATACAAGTTTTTATAGGCGGCATCGAGGTGCGATTGATCAATTCCCGTCTTCAATTTGGCATAGGCCGTACTGAGAATGCCTCGATTAATGGGTATCAAGTGAGGTGTGAAAATCAGTGATGGTCGGGGATTGGTTGATGGGGAGGATAAGGAGGGAGCTAGTCGTGCTAACTCCTGTTCGATTTCTGGCACATGTCGATGTTTAGCTATTTTATAGGCATGAATGGCTTCATGGGATTCAGGAAAGTGGGTTCCCAGTGCAGGTGTGCGACCGGCTCCTGAAATTCCAGACTTTGCGTCAATGATAATAGATGCCGGCTCGATCAGGTCTTGAGCTACAAATGGCGCAAGTTGCAAGATGGCGACGGTAGGATAACAGCCGGCGACCGCGACAAGCTGGCTATTGAGGATAGCCTTGCGATTCATTTCGGGGAGCCCATACACCGCGCTTTTGAGCAGGTCAGGGAAAGTGTGGGCGGTTTGATACCATTGCTCATATACGCTTGGGTCCCGAAGGCGGTAGTCAGCACTCAAATCTATGACAAGTTTCCCCTGTGAGAGGAAATCAGCCACTGGTTGCAAGGATTGAGTGTGAGGAAGAGCAAGAAAAACCACATCGGCTTCCTTGGCGACCGATTCCGGGTCCAATGACAACAATGAACAGTCATAAATCTTTGTAAGATGAGGAAGCAACGAAGTGAGGGCAAGCCCCTGAGATTTTTCAGACGCCACCACGCAGGTCATTGTGATTTGGGGGTGAAGGCTGAGTAATCGAAGTAATTCGCTGCCTGTATAGCCACTAGCTCCAACCACTGCAACACGAATTTTTTTATTCATGGGTTTCTCAAGAAATTTGATTGGGGTGAGTCCAGAAAACTGTCGCCAGCGACGTTCTCCTCCATAGGAAGTGCATGCGTCCTTGGATAGTATGCTTAGGCAGTCTACCCCCTGGTGTCCTTTTATTGATGCAACCGATAGTGCGGGGACTTTCCTTCGAGATGCTCAGGATAAGGTATTTTGACCATTTCATTATTTTCTCTTGTTGTTATTGGGCTATATGACCGGTATACGGATAACAGACAAAATCTTTCAAGCATTCAACAGCCCATTTTGGTGAAATGCTGAATGAAAAAATATAGGAAATGATTTCCTTGCCTCTGCTCTAATTGATTTTTTATAAAAAATTGGATTAAAGAGAAGAGTTCCCCAGTAGATGTCGGATGAAAAAAGGGGAGGCTGGAATGCCTCCCCTTTTTTTCTGTGTAAATAGTGAACCTGCCAGTTATCGTTTGGAATATTGGAACCTGGCTCTGGCGCCTTTTTGTCCGTATTTTTTCCGTTCTTTTACTCTGCTATCTCTGGTGAGCAACCCATTTTTTTTCAGGGGATCCCGTAGCGAAGGATTGTATAAGGCTAAGGCTTTTGCAATCGCATGACGAAGGGCTCCGGCCTGCCCTGAAATTCCGCCACCCGTCAACGTGGCCTTGACATTAAATTGCCCTGCGGTTTTGGTGACCTCGAATGGGGTTTGAACTTGGATCTGATTCGTCAATCGTGGGAAATATGAATCTAATGATCTGGCGTTGATTTGAATGTTGCCTTGTCCTGGTTCTATCCAAGCGCGGGCAATAGCGTATTTCTTTTTTCCGGTGGCGTATTGGAGTGTATGGACCATGTGAGAATAGATCTCCTTTGTTCTTGGGAAAGTGACTGATAAATTTAGAGGTTTAGAGGCGTTGGGCTTTGTGCCTGATGCAAATGCTCAGCGCCAGCGTAAATTTTAAGCTTTCTAGCCATTTGCTTGCCTAATGTGCATTTTGGAAGCATCCCACGAATGGCTTTGGAAAGCACTTCAGTTGGTTTCTTCGCATGGAGATGCTCAGCGGTTATGGCTTTGATTCCACCGGGATACCCTGTGTGGTGATAATAGATCTTTTCACGAAATTTGTTGCTGGTGAATTGAATTTCGCTAGAATTAATAATGACGACGTGATCGCCCGTATCGACATTAGGCGTGAATGTTGGCTTGTGTTTTCCGCGAAGAATAGAAGCAACTTTCGCAGCCAACCGTCCAACGGTTTTTCCCTTGGCGTCCACTAAAAACCATTGTCGTTTAACTTCTAACGGTTTAGCTTGATAGGATTTCATGAGTCTCTTCGTTCCTTTCCTCTACTTGAGTAAATGTCTAGGTCTCAGTCTGTTCGAATCCCTTTTGATCGAGTTTGGCAAGCCAGGTATCCAAATCTTCCCCCCCGCGTCGTTCCAGCACCTCAGGGGTGACATAGATTGGACATTGACATCGAAGAGCCAGGGCAATTGCATCACTTGGCCGTGAGTCGATCGATTTTTCCAAGTCCTCTTTGGATAAAAACAGCGTTGAGAAATATGTATTATTTTTGACTTCAGTAATTACAACTTTGTTCAGGGTAAAGCCAAGGTGCGCGGCGAAGCTGCAAATAAGGTCGTGGCTCATGGGGCGAGGCGGGATGACGTTCTCCAGCGCTAATCGAATCGATGTTCCCTCGGCCGTTCCAACCCATATGGGAAGAACCTCTGAGTTTTTTTCATCCCGTAAGACCACGATTTGCGTGTCGGTATTCGGATCGACCAGGACTCCGTGCACCTTTAATGGAATCAATGTGTTTATGTCAGTCATTGCCAACCCACTCACGTTTTATGAATTCAGACGCCCATATAAACATCAGTTAAACATCTGATTTGCCAAAATCCTCAGGCTTGAGGTTTTCCAGCCATCGTTCTAATTCTTCTGAATTTTGTTTATGGAGTACCTCCCCGGAAGCAAAAATGGGGGCATCCGTCCGAAGGGCCACGGCAATCGCATCGCTCGGCCGGGAGTCAACGGTAAATTCAGAATCTCCGAACAAGAGATGGATTTTGGCGAAGTACGTATTGTCTTTCAAATCGGTAATGACCGTGCTGATGACCTTGGCGTCCATATTATCAAGGACAGTTTTCATGAGATCATGAGTCATCGGCCTGGGCGGGGCTATCCGCTCTAAGGCAAAACTGATCGCGCTGGCTTCGGATTTGCCAACCCAAATAGGAAGCATGTCCGAATTTTGTTCATCTCTTAGGATGACAATATAGGCATTGTTATAGGGATCAAATAAGAGACCCCTCACGTTCATTTGATTCAACATACGTTGTGCCAGCAATATAGGAAAAGTGGATTTAACTTAAAAATCAAACCTTGAAAATTAGCATTCCTAAGAGGTTATGTCAACGAACATAGAGCAATCATATACTCAGACACGTTGCAACTGGTGTATGAGCATCATGAGTCCTCGACCCCATTCTTTTATTTTCTTGGAAGTATATCATGTAACGCATTGCCTCAGTAAACTGCCTGGCTCTTGACCGGGTTTCTCGGATTTTATAACTGACATTGCAGCTTCTTTTTAACGGTGGTGGTTATCCACTGACAGACTTGCTCTCGCAGGACATGATGCTTTTCCCCTGTTTTACGGTCTTTGATTTCAATAGAATTCTGGGCTAATCCCTTATCTCCCACGATAATATGCAGAGGAATTCCCAATAAATCGGCATCATTAAACTTAACCCCCCCACGTTCTTCCCGGTCGTCAAATAACACCTCTATTCCGTTTTGGCACAAGTCCTGATAGAGCTGATCGGAGGCCTGACGTACGTGTTCTGATGCGGTGACTGATAGAATGTGAGCATGAAAGGGGGCAATAGGCATGGGCCAACAAATACCTTTATCGTCATGGTTTTGTTCAATGGCCGCGGCCGCTGCTCTGCTGACTCCAATCCCATAACATCCCATTATGGCGGGGAGCGTCTGCCCTTGAGCGTCGAGGTAGGTTGCGCCCATTTTTTCACTATATTTTGTGCCTAGCATAAAAATATGGCCCACTTCGATTCCTCTTGCCGACTGGAGTGGGGTGCCTCCTCGAGGGGAAGGATCCCCCGCCTCAGCTTGGCGAAAATCTCCTATGTTCTCAATGGCAAGGTCTCGGTTGATGTTAACGTGAATGAGGTGAACGTCTTGTTCGTTCCCACCGACAATGAAGTTGCTCAGAACAGCCACGGCCTGGTCAGCCAGTACCCGAACTTTCTGAAGACCGATTGGTCCAACAAAGCCGATTGGGGCCGTTGTGAAGCGGGCAACCATTTCTGGCGGGGCCAAGGATAATTCATGGATGCCAAGATGTCGTTGAATTTTGATTTCGTTCGCCTGGTGGTCCCCTCGAATCAGGACGGCTGTTATCTCATCCTTGCCCGTCTGATACAGAAGGGTTTTCACCAGACGGGATGGAGGCACGTTGAGTAGGGCACACACCTCTTCAACTGATTTAGCATTGGGTGTAGAGACTCTTTCTAGCGGGAGTGGGGCCTCAGGCTCCCCGATGGTGGGTGGGGCAATCTCGGCCCGTTCGACATTGGCTGCATATTGCGTGTCCGGATCAAAAACGATAAGTTCCTCGCCGGTATTGGCTAAAACCATGAATTCGTGAGAAGAGATGCCACCAATCAGGCCGGTATCAGCTTCCACTGGACGAAATTCAAGACCCATACGCGAAAAGATTCGGCAATAGGCCTCGTACATACTCTGGTAAGTGCGTTTGGCTCCTTCCGCATCCTGATCAAAGCTATAGGCATCTTTCATAATGAATTCCCGTCCCCGCATGATGCCAAATCTCGGGCGAATTTCATCGCGAAATTTCGTTTGGATTTGATACAGAGTGACGGGCAATTGACGATAAGAACTGACCTCGCGACGGAATAAATCGGTGACGATTTCTTCGTGAGTCGGGCCCAGGCAAAAGTCTCGCTCGTGACGATCATGCAATCGGAACAATTCCTTCCCGTAAAAATCCCAACGATCGGTTTCTTTCCATAGCTCGGCTGAGGAAAGAATAGGAAGTAGGAGTTCTTGGGCTCCGATCCTGTTCATTTCTTCCCGAACGATGGCCTCAATTTTTCGAAGGACCCTTAATCCAAGGGGGAGGTAGGAATAGATACCGGCCGCGACTTTTCGGATCATCCCGGCGCGAAGCATGAGCCGGTGGCTGACCACTTCGGCTTCCCCGGGATCCTGTCGCATAGTTGGAATTAATGATTGTGATACACGCATCAAGACACCTGGTTATATGGTTGAGTACCGACTGAGTCGCAGAGAGAACTCACATGGATAGCAAAAGACAACGAGACGTTCAACAGGGTGGAATTATTGGAGCAGACGACTAATGTCATTCCAGGTCGCGTATGCCATCAGGAAGACCAACAAGACCAGTCCGATTTGCTGGGCCATTTCTCTCGATCGGTCTCCTAAAGGGCGTCCCAAAATGGCTTCGCAGGCAAAAAAGAACAGATGCCCCCCGTCAAGGATGGGAATGGGTAACAAATTCAAAATTCCCAAATTAATACTTAAAATCGCAATAAGCCACACGACGCTGGAAAGGCCCTGTTGAGCTTGCTCGCCGGACACGCTAGCAATCATTAACGGGCCGCCCAGGTGCTTTGACGAAATTTCTCCCGTCAAGAGTTTATAGAGCCCAATAACGGTGAGTTCACACCATTTCCAGGTCGCCTTGAGTCCATCCCATGGGGCAAGGAGTAGAGACGTACTCTTGAGCACCGTACCCCCGCCGGCCAGCTTGATTCCGATTCGGCCAACAGACTTGGTTTCTCCATCAGGAGAGGTGACGGTTTGGCCCTCAGGGGTGATACGAAGGGACACTGTCTGTCCCCCGCGTTCGACCTGCACATGAAGAGGGGTGCCTGGATGATTGCGAACGATCTCGGTCATCTGTGACCAGGTGACAATCGGCGTTTCATTAATTTGGGTAATTCGGTCATCTTGTTGAAGGCCGGCAGCCATGGCGGGGGTGTCAGGCATGACTCCCCCGACAAGTGGAGCATGATCTTCAATGCCTAAGGTATATTGAGGTTCATCCGGGCGATCAGGCATCATTTTAACGGTTGGCGTGATGATCAGCGTTTTAACGCTATTTCCTCGAATGACATCCAGAGTGACGGGACGCCCATTAGCCTTGCCGACCTGCTCGTACAGTTCACCCAGCGTAGAGATGTCTTCTTCATTGGCCCGGATCACGCGGTCACCGAGTTGTAATCCGGCAATTTCGGCTGGAGAGTCCGGGATGATAGCTTCAATAACTGGTGTGATGTTGTCCATGCTGGGCACAAACAGCGGTGAGCCTAAGGCCAACATTCCCGTAAAAATAAGGTAGCTGAGGATGAAATTGAACCCTGGGCCAGCCGCTACAATCAACATTTTGTGGGGAAGGGACTGGTGAATGAAGGATTCACGTTGCTCAGCCGCCGAGACAGCCTCCGACCCTTCTTCTCCAAATAATTTGACATACCCACCGAGAGGAATAGCCGATACCCGGTATTCTGTATCTCCAATCTGCCGACCAATCAGTTTTGGTCCAAACCCGATGGAAAATTTGAGGACCTTCACGCCCACCCAGCGAGCGGCCAGGTAATGGCCGTACTCATGAAAGGTCACCAGGACTCCAAGTACGATCAGGAACCACCATAATTTTTGTCCAAAAAGGAAAATGGAATCTGGGGAAAAGGCCAGAAGATTATTCATGGGTGGTCAATTGCGGGTTCATATGGGTGAAGAAGAATAGGTTTTCATCATTTTTGTGGCTGTGCGCCTCGCCCATTGGTCCACCTCCAGGGCGTCTTCAATGGATGTGATGGGAGTTGCGGTATAGGCATTCATCGTTTCCTGAATCACCCTGGGAATATCTAGGAAGGCAATCTGTTCCTTAAGAAAGGCATCCACGGCGATTTCATTGGCAGCGTTTAGTGTAGCTGGAAGCCCGTCTGCTCCTGCCAGTGCGTCATAGGCTAATTGAAGACAGGGGAATTTCTCTGAATCAGTTGGATAAAATGTAAATTTCCCGATTTTCCCCAGATCGAGGAGCGGAGGATTCAAGGGGATACGTTCCGGGTATTTAAGAGCATAGGAAATTGGTGTTCGCATGTCCGGATGCCCTAATTGCGCAATAACTGACCCATCACAGTATTCTACCAAAGAATGAATAATACTTTCTCGATGAATGACGACATCGATTTGATCCGCAGGGATATCAAATAACCATCGGGCTTCAATTACTTCAAGGCCTTTATTCATCAAAGTGGCGGAATCAGTGGTGATTTTCGCTCCCATTTTCCAATTTGGATGTTGCAAGGCTTGTTCGGGAGTCACGGTTTCCAACTCATTGGTTGGCCAATCCCAAAATGGCCCGCCGGATGCCGTTAATACGATCCGCCGCATGTCCACTTTCCGATGGCCTTCCATCGATTGAAAAATGGCGCTATGTTCGCTGTCAATGGGGAAAATAGTGACGCCATGTTTATGGGCTTCCAGTTGCATTAATCGACCTGCCATGACCATCGGCTCTTTGTTGGCCAGGGCAACCTGCCGTCCTGCTTGAATGGCTGTCAGTGTTGGTTTAAGCCCTGCTCCGCCGACGATAGCAGAAATCACTAAATCACCTTTCGGTGTATTGGCAACGGCGCAGAGTCCCTTTTCTCCGTCTAAAATCTCGGTTGACGTGTGTCCCAACCGTGCTCGTAGTCGATTGGCGGCATCCTGACAGGATAGCGCAACGACTTCCGGTTTGAAGGCGCGGATCTGTTCCTCAAGCGCCCGATCGTTTGACCCGGCTGCCAGGCCCACCACCCGAAATTCTTCGGGGAATCTGGAGATCACATCTAAGGTGCTGGTTCCAATAGATCCCGTTGATCCTAAAATAACGATGTGTTTCACCAGATTTTCTCCCCCCTAGTTGCGGACTGTCTGGGTATTAGGTTGATAGGGTGAATAGGGCATAGTAGTAAAAGACCGGGCCGGTAAACAGCAAGCTATCGACGCGATCTAGTACTCCCCCATGTCCAGGAATGATTGTGCCTGAATCCTTAATACTCACGCTACGTTTGATCGCGGATTCTCCAAGGTCACCAAGGGCTCCGATTAAGGCCATGCCCATGCCGAGAATAGCGCATTCCCACAACGAGAAAAAAGGGAGAAACCAAAAGTGGCTTATGAGGGCTCCGGTTAGGGAAAAGAAAACCCCTCCGATCAACCCTTCAATCGTTTTTTTTGGGCTCAATGTTGGTGCCAGGGCATGTTTTCCAAGAGATAAGCCTACGACAAATCCACCGGTATCAGCCAACCAAGTGATAGCTAACACAAAAAAGATCAAGGCGATTCCATGAGGGAGTTGCCGGAGGAGTATGAAATGCCCGAGCAGAACCACGACATAGAGTATCCCAAAGGGATAGGCCACCCATGAGGGAAGTCGTTGCCTCATGGCAGTCGGGGAAATGAAAAAGCCTGCTAAAATGATCACGACGATTCCCAGAAGCCAGGGGTTCAGGGCTTGAGAATATCCGGTATACATGGCAACGAGAAGGATAACGGCACCGAAACAGGAGGCCACCTTGGGGAAAAGTGTGCCAGTTGGTCCAAAGTAGAGCGTGAGAAATTCCCATAATGCGAGGAGGGAAGCTGTGCCGATCAGAAGGGAGAGCAGCCAGGGTGGCGAATAGCGAATTCCCCCATAGAGCAAGGGAATGAACACGATGGCTGAATAGAGTCGACGGGGATCCATTGTCTAAGGGGGTGAAAGGGGCAGTAGATTAGGTAATCGCGAATGAGGGTAAGAGGGACACGGAAGAGCCACAGACCGCTTTATGGTGAAACGGTTTGAGTGATTCGGCCAAACCGACGCTCTCGTTTTTGATAATCGAGTAAGGCGAGAAGGGTCTCAGTGCGACGGAAATCGGGCCAAAGCGTTTTGGTGAAATAGAGTTCCGTATAAGCAATTTGCCAGGGAAGGAAATTACTGATTCTCGCTTCTCCGGACGTGCGGATAAGCAAATCGGGATCCGGGAGCCCCCATGTGCTGAGATATTGTTCAAATAATGACTCATTAATTTGGTCTGGTGTCAGCGATCCCATCTGAACTTCGATCGCGACTTTTCGAACGGCATCGACAATTTCGGCGCGTCCCCCATAGCTGAGGGCGACGGCCAGAGTGCGCTGGGTAAAATGCCGGGTTTCTTCGGCCACCTCCAAGGCCAGAGCCCGAACCGAAGCCGGCAGTTGTTCCAATCGTCCGATTGGCAGGAATCGGACCTGGCGCTCCTGAAAACGTTGGCGTTCCTGATTCAGGTATTGCTCAAGTAACCCCATGAGGAGGCGAATTTCAGAATGAGGGCGTTTCCAATTTTCCTGGGAAAAGGCATAGATGGTGATATAAGGGATTGCGAGATCATGTCCAATTTCCAGGACATCCTGAAGCGCGCGAAGCCCTTCCTTGTGACCGGCAATCCTCGGCAACCCTCGCTGCGCGGCCCATCGTCCATTGCCATCCATGATGATCGCGATATGTCGAGGAAGGGATGTGAGGTCAAGTTGGTCTCGCAATTCGCCTTCGGCACCCTGCCTTGCTTCCCCCGCGTGAACTTCATCCATTTGAATTGCGCTGAAACCGATTGTGAGGGTGAGAACCGAGTTGCGATTTCGTTGAAATATTATGGAAACTAGGCGAATTTTTTAAACAATTTCAGTCTAATAATGAAAGGGATTCTTGTCAAATGATTGATGAGACTATTTCCATTGGAAATTGCGCCCATCTGGGAGATGGGCTATACTTCGGTTTTTGTGTCTTCGAATACAGACTTTTAATGGTAATTGAGGTCTATGGTACCCAGCCTTTCAGACTTTGCCCTCCAAGAAAAAGATGTCCTTCTGGCCTTAAATAAGGCTACCGCGCGGGATGTGGATTACGTGGATATGTATGTCGAGTCTTGCGTGACCGATTCCGTTTCCATGGAGGAAAGCCTCGTTAAGCGCGCAGTCAAAAGTATTTCCCAAGGGGCTGGCATTCGTGCGGTGGCTGGAGAAAGAACGGGATTTGCCTATTCAGATGATCTGTCTGTTCGAGACCTCGAAATTGCAGCTGATACGGCACGATACATTGCAGATTCCCCTCAGGGGGATAACCCAATAGCCGTGACGCACCGCTCTCAACCCTCTAGCAATCTCTATCCATTGACGCAACCGCTTTCCGATATCACAACAGAAAATCGAGTTGACCTTCTGAATAAAATTGACGTGGAAGCCAGACGGTATGATCCCCGAATTACCAAGGTCATGGCGTCTTTTAATACGGAACAAAAAATATTCTTAGTCATCAATTCCCAAGGTCAACTTGTGGGGGATATGCAACCTCTCTCTCGCCTCCAAATTACCTGTATTGCTGAAGATGGGGCCAATCGCCAAGTTGGGTCATATGGGGGAGGGGGACGCGTTGGATTTGCCTTTTACCTGGAACAGGATCGCGCGATGGAGTTTGCTAGAGAAGCTGCCCGCCAGGCCATAGTGAATTTGGGCGCGGTCGAGGCTCCGGCTGGAACCATGCCTGTCGTCTTAGGTGGTGGATGGCCCGGCATTCTGCTTCACGAAGCTATCGGCCATGGGTTGGAGGCGGATTTTAATCGTCGCAAAACCTCAGCCTTTAGCAATCTGATCGGGCAGCCTGTGGCATCAGAATTCTGCACGATCGTAGATGATGGGACGCTCCCATTTCGGCGTGGGTCCATGAATATCGATGATGAGGGGACGCCGACGTCTCGAACCATGTTAATTGAAAAGGGTATTTTGCGCGGCTATATCACGGATCGGCTTAACGCCCGCTTGATGGGGATCCCGTTAACCGGAAATGGAAGACGGGAAGATTTCCGAAGTATTGTCCTGCCGCGTATGACCAATACGTTTATGTTAGCGGGAGATTCGGATCCGCAGGATATCATTCGTTCGGTGAAAAATGGGTTGTATGCCGTGTCCTTTGGGGGCGGGCAGGTTGATATTACCAGTGGAAAATTTGTCTTTTCAGCCAGCGAAGCCTATCTCATCGAAGATGGGAAGGTGACCAAACCGGTCAAGGGAGCGACGTTGATTGGGAACGGTCCTGATGTGCTCAAGAAAGTTTCGATGGTTGGACATGATATGAAATTAGATGAAGGAATCGGGACCTGTGGAAAAGATGGTCAATCGGTTCCGGTCGGCGTGGGACTTCCTACCATTAAGATCGATGAAATGATCGTCGGTGGCACGGCGATGGGCTGATGGATAACCCTCCTGTTTTGTTTCTTTCCATTTAATAATGTCAAATCTGCCCACCACACATGGTGACCGTTTCCCGGAGTTGGCCGCCACGGTTCTCAAGCGAGCCAAGGCTTTAGGGGCGACGGAAGCGGATCTTCTTGTGGCTGAAGGAGATTCAGTCTCGGTACAAGTGCGTATGTCAGAAGTGGATCGGCTCTCAAAAGCGCGCGAGAAAGTGTTGGGGATTCGTGTGTTTTTTGGCAAACGCTCAGCCAGCTCTTCCACATCGGATTTTTCCAAAGCTTCGTTGGAGCGTTTGGTCAGTGACACATGTAGTTTGGCCAGAGCTGTGGTCGAAGATGAAACTTCAGGACTGCCAGCGCCGGACCAAATGGTGGTCGATATCCCCGACATGGATATGAAAGATGATAGGCAATTGGCAGTTGATGAGGAAATCGACCTGGCCAAGCGAACCGAACAATCCGCGTTTTCCGCAGATCCCCGCATCACCAATTCTGAAGGGGCCGAGTGTTCTGCCGGCTATGGATCGATTCTGTTAGCGAATTCCCATGGGTTTGTTGGAACGTACGCCAGTTCTTCCTACTCACTTTCCGTGTCGCCCATCGCGTTAGACAGCCAGAATGGCGGGATGCAGCGGGACTATTGGTATTCCGTAAAGCGTAAATTCCATGAATTGGATAGCCCGGAATCGGTCGGACAGGAGGCCGCTCGCCGAACCGTGAGGCGGCTAGGCAGTCGGGCCATTACGACACAAGAAGTTCCCGTGATCTTCGATCCGGAAACGGCCAAAGGCCTCCTAGGCCATATTTCCTCAGCGGTATCCGGGTATTCCTTGTATAAGGGGGCCTCGTTTCTTTTGGGACAACTCGGAAAATCTATTGCT
>DOFS01000515.1:24142-25801 GCA_003523945.1 Nitrospiraceae bacterium
TCTCGACCATTCGATGGGGAAGGGTTGGCCACGAGAAAAACCCTGGTGATCGATAGAGGCGTGCTGTCGAGTTATTTGTTAGACACGTATTCAGGACGAAAATTGGGGATGGCATCCACGGGCAATGCATCAAGATCGGTGGGCGAAAATCCGACAGTGGGTGCCACGAATTTATTTCTTTCGCCAGGTACCTATTCACCAGATGAAATTCTCAAGTCAATGAAGCGAGGGTTGTACGTCACGGATCTGATTGGATTTGGTGTCAACCTTGTCACGGGAGACTATTCAAGGGGGGCGGTGGGGTTTTGGGTTGAAAATGGAGAGCTGACCCATCCGGTGGAAGAGGTCACCATTGCCGGGAATTTACAACAGATACTGAAGGACATTGAAATGGTCGGGAATGATTTAGAATTTCGGGGCCGGGTGGCCAGTCCTACCGTTAAAATTCGCAAGATGATGGTTGCCGGCCATTAGAGGTATTCACGACAAGAACTCATTCATGAGTCTATCGATTACCTATCTATTTCATGAAGTCAGAAAGCGGCCCTAGGGCCACAAGGAGTCAGGATGCCACTGGAAAAAGAGGATGGGGCAAAAGTTCTCCAGTTGATCACTTCTCGGTACAATGCACGGGAATGGAGAAAAAAAATAGAAAAGACTTTAAGTTTGCCTCCATCAGGGTTGAAAGACGAAGATCAACGCAAGGCGTTTCTTTATCTTAAGGTCGGGCTACAAGCGTACAAATCCCGCCGGGCCGATCCACCTTCTTGGATTGTGGGCGGCTTTGCCACCAAAGAGGTGATTGACCGGGCATTGTTTAAACCCACGGTCATTGATTCGAGCTTTACCAAAGACCAGGTGACAGAATTTTTTGGAGAAGACCCTGGTTCAGACGTCAATGAGGCCTGGTGGGAAGACATGCTCGTCAATTGGTTTGAAGAGCCGGAAGAAGAGGGCGATGATACCAGTGACGCCGAATCATCTGAGGAGTCCGAATCAGCTGCTGAAGATGCCGAGGCCGCCGATTCCACAGAAAATTCATCTCGCGCTAAAAAAACCACCATCTAATTTCTTTTCTGTCAGGCTACTCTCAGGTCTCTTGTGCCTATTTTTAAAAGTAATGGCATGGAGGGACATCCCATCACGACTCACCCGGGTTTCTCCTCTACATCGTTGACAGTTCCAGCCACAAAACAAGGGTTCGTCTATACGTCCTTACATCGATTAAACTCCTGGGTCTGTCGGCTCATGTATGGGGTGACTGTGGCGGTGTCATGCCCTGTTCCAGGAAAGGGACCGGCGTTGATTGTCTGTGACCATACTTCAATGGGGGATCCATTGGTTTTATTGGCCACAGCAGGACGTCCTATTCGATTCTTGATGGCAAAAGAGATCTATGCCCGCTCACACATCCGTTGGGTATTTCAGGCGTTTCGTTGTATTCCTGTACAACGAGGAAAGCGGGATATTCGTGCGATTCGGACGATGTTAGATGGTTTGGCAGCGCAGGAGGTAATCGGCCTTTTTCCAGAAGGGGGATTGGATCGGCATCGTTTAGATGCCGGGCATATGGGCATTGGCTATTTGGCGATTAAATCAGGTGCGCCTGTGATCCCGGCGTCTATTGTTTGGGACGGTCCCCATTCGGTGACATCGATG
>DOFS01000040.1:0-4658 GCA_003523945.1 Nitrospiraceae bacterium
GTCGACCGGCATGAACATCGGGCTGCCTGGTCCACCTATGAGAAGGAATTGGAAGTGATTGTCGACCGAGAGCGTGCCCGGTATGGCGCCTGGTATGAAATCTTTCCCCGGTCAGAAGGAACCGTGCCGGAAAAAGGGGGAACATTTAAAGATTGTGAACAACGCCTTCCGGCCATCCGGGATATGGGATTCGATGTCCTCTATCTCACCCCTATTCATCCCATCGGAGAGACCAACCGCAAAGGCCGCAACAACAGTTTGAAGGCCAAGCCTGGCGATCCGGGCAGTCCCTGGGCCATCGGAAGTCGACACGGAGGGCATGATGCGGTCGAACCGGCTCTCGGCACGATGGACGATTTTGACCATTTTCAACAAGCCGTCAGAAACCATGGAATGGAAGTCGCCATAGATTTCGCCATCAATGCCACCCCGGATCATCCCTACGTGACACAACATCCTAACTGGTTCAAGCAACGCCCGGACGGGACGATCAAATACGCCGAGAACCCTCCTAAAAAATATGAAGATATTTACGGATTTGATTTCTATACCGAAGCCTGGCAGGACATCTGGCAGGAAATGAAGCGGGTCCTCCTCTTTTGGATTGAACACGGAGTCAAAATTTTTCGCGTGGATAATCCCCACACCAAACCCGTCATCTTTTGGGAATGGCTCATTCGGGAAATCCAGTTGGAGCACCCGGATGTCCTGTTTCTGGCGGAAGCCTTTACCCGTCCCAAAATGATGCGGGTCTTGGCGAAAGCCGGCTATACCCAATCCTACACGTATTTTACGTGGCGAAATTCCAAAGGAGAAATGACCGAATACCTGACCGAACTAACCCGGACCCAAATGCAAGAGTATTTCCGGCCCAATTTTTTCGCCAACACCCCGGACATCCTGCCCGAAATTCTCCAACAGGGAGGCCGGCCGGCCTTTAAATTCCGGCTCGTGCTGGCCGCCACGCTCTCCCCGACCTATGGGATCTATAATAGCTATGAACTGTGCGAAAATAAGGCAATTCCCGGAACGGAGGAATATCAGGATTCGGAAAAATATGAAATCCGGCACTGGGATTGGGATCGTCCGGGAAACATCCGTGACTATATCACCCGCATCAACCAGATCAGACGGGATCACCCTTCCCTGCACACCTTTACCAATCTGCAATTTTACCAATCCGACAACGACCACGTTCTGTTCTATGGGAAAATGAATGCCGATAAATCGGACATCCTCCTGTTCGCGATCAATATGGATCCCTATACCATCCATGAGGCTCGCCTGCGAATTCCAATCGAAGAATGCGGCATTGGGGAACAGGACACCTATCAACTGCATGAACTCATTCAAAATTACCACCATCAAGTCGTAGGACGTGACTATACCATTCGTTTGGACCCCAACGACGAACCGGCGGCTATTTTCGCACTCCGCCGCTGGACCCGTCGGGAAAGCGACTTCGACTATTTCATGTAACCCGAACCTCTTTCCGATTCCTTCCCCCATCGGGAAATTGGCCCCTGTCAGTGATTGACAGGGGCCTGAATGTTCAGCAGGCACCGGCTCACACCATTGGTGATCAAGCTTGCATTCCCTCCCTGCCATGCCCGGAATATTGATGCGGGCATCCATCTCTGCCGCATTTCAGATAGGTCCCCACCAAAACCTGCGGTGATGCCGAAAGAAAGAACATGACCATCGTTCCGCATTCATTTCGGCAAAGACAGATCCTCAGGCGAAGCCCCCCACACAAGCTCCGTCACCAAGAATATTTTTCCTTTTCTTAGTCTTATTAACCAGGTACAGTATTTTTTTACAAAATTATCCTCAAAAATATCCTAAGAAATCGGGAAAAAATTCTGAAAATCCGATGACTCTGAGCCCATTCGAGAGGAGCCTCTGATCCGCATAAAGACTATCCCTTGGACAGCAATATGGCTATACCCATGGTGACCTCCCAGGGAATGGATCTACTCTCATCAGATTCACTGCCCTCCCTTCATTCTCCTGCAGAACCTTGAGCCTTTATTCTGATGTTTGATCAACCCGACCTCCGATGAATATTGAAAGGTCTTATTGAAATGAATGGCTATGCCAGGCTGGATACCGCGGATGGAGAAGGGGCCATTTCCCTCCTCCACCTGATGTCGGAAATGAAGGGGCTGCAACTTTTTCAATTCCGAGGGCGAGATATTTCCCCCCAGGTTTCCCGTCTTGACAGCAAAACTTCCCTCAGACAAGATTGCCCGTCGATTGTCCGACACGTTTTTCTTCTCCCATTCTTTGCTTGCCGGAAGTTACGCCCTACATGAAGACAACTGGTGGAGGAAATCTTTCACACAATTTTGCTCTCAGGTGTGCCGATTTGAATTTCCCCTCTGGTAGGTACACCCCCGCATGAGTACGACATTAAGACCACCCCCTTAACCTCCATGATGCCGTCATTCCCACTTCTTGCGCGTCTGGGCTCTTGGACTCCGGCCACCGCAATTCGTCGATTTTTTTTTCACCGCCATCTGTCAGCAGGCCAACTCGTCACGCTTGGCGCCATGGGACTCATCGTTGTGGGAACCATCCTGCTGAAGACCCCATGGGCCACCACTCCCGGTAAGTCATTCAGTTTTCTCAACGCCCTCTTTACGGCAACCTCGGCCGTCACCGTTACTGGCCTGATTGTGGCGGACACGGCAAAAGATTTTACGGTATTCGGTCAGATTGTCCTTCTGGCCCTCATCCAATTGGGCGGCTTGGGCTATGCGATGCTCGCGACCGTCCTCCTTATCGCCATCGGCCAACGCATAGGATTGCGGGATCGCATAATGGTGGCGGAAGCGCTCAGCTCATTGGATTTGGCTGGGTTGGTTCGTTTCGTCAAAACCATTTTAATCATCACATTTACCCTTGAAGGCGTGGGCGCCTTGATACTCGCCACACGGTTTTCTCGTGATATGCCCATGTCCGAAGCCTTATGGCATGGCATCTTTCATTCCGTTTCCGCGTTTAATAACGCGGGGTTTTCGACGTTTTCTCAAAACCTGATTCCCTATCGCGAGGATCTCCTGGTAAACCTTTCCATTAGTGCCCTAATTTTTCTGGGCGGTATCGGGTTTATTGTCTTCCGCGATCTCCTGAGCTATTACCAGAAAGAACGGTATCGGATTCAAACCCATACGAGACTGGCCTTACTCGTCTCGGTAGGCTTATGGGTGCTTGGAGCAATAGGTTTTTACCTGTTAGAAATGAATAGTCCTGCCACACTTGGCGCACAAGGCCCCATAGATGGAGCCATGGTCGCCGCCTTTCATTCAGGTGCCGCCCGGACCGCCGGGTTCAATACGCTGGACCTGAGCCTTCTCCGCCCCAGCACGTTATATATGTTGATTTTGCTGATGATCATCGGCGGATCCCCAGGAGGAACCGCTGGAGGAATCAAAACGACCACCTTCGCCATTGTATGCCTGTCAGTCTGGGCCGTATTTCGAAAACGAATGGATGTGGAATTTCATCACCGGCGGATGCCTCTCCACCTCGTCTTGCAAGCCATGGCACTCATGTTCCTGGCCATTGGAGCCGTTACCACATTAACGTTTTTTCTCGCCTACATTGAAAATAAACCATTTTTAGCTCTCATGTTTGAAGTGGCCTCCGCATTGGGAACGGTAGGGTTTTCGGTCGGAAACGGAGGCGTGCTCAGTCTCTCGGCGAACCTAACGGAAATGGGCAAGGTCATTATTTTGGGAAGTATGTTTCTCGGAAGATTCGGACCTCTCCTGATCGGGCTCGTCTCCCTCACTCCACCCGTCCGCATGCTCTATCGTTTTCCTCAAGCCAAGGTTGCGATAGGCTAGGATCAGACGCATGGCCACGCCTGACCCATTCACCGGAAAGATGTGGTGAGGGAACTTCTACCCAGGCGAGGATGCAGGCACCCGGTTTTGGGTTTGCCGGCACCCACAACTCCTCTTTGAATCCTCAATCGATTCCTCTCAGCAACTGGCAACGATGATGAAATTGTGAATCATGGGTTGCAACACATTGATAAACAAATCCAGGGAACTATGTCACAGTAATCTTAGTCGGATTCTGGAATCATGGAGAACATCGAAATGAGACGAACCAACTCGTTTACCGGATTGATCCTTCTCGTCAATCCTGATATCCACAAGAATTCGTCAACCCTCAGCGCCTGGATTTCCGAAGGACTGATTTTTTTGGATCGAATTCGAAGAAACGAGAAATGCGGCACATGAGGGAAGGTATTCCGCGACGGCCAGGCGGATTGGTCTACGCCTTGTGCGCAAGGACACAAAACTGATGTTGGAGCGTTCGGCGTCCAGCACAGTCGGACTGGGGCTTGTCTGCCTCCATTATTGCTACAATAAGGGCAGGATGACAGCTCGCAACAGAAACACGACAACTTCTTTCACCAGGAAATGTTCCTAAAAATCTTCAAACCGGGATACGACTATGAAAGCGGCCAAACTCATCGTGCAGTGCCTGGAGAACGAAGGTGTGGCATACATCTTCGGTGTGCCGGGCGAGGAAAACATGGATCTGCTCGACGCGCTGATCGGCTCTTCCATCTGCTTCGTCATGACCCGCCATGAGCAAGGCGCGGCCTTCATGGCCGACGTCTATGGCCGGTTGACCGGCAA
>DOFS01000040.1:4847-6493 GCA_003523945.1 Nitrospiraceae bacterium
GTCGCCCTGACAGGCCAGGCCGACCGGGACCGGCTTCATAAGGAATCGCATCAGCATCTTGATATCGTTTCCCTGTTTCGCCCGGTCACCAAGTGGAACACCACTCTACCCATACCGGACATCATTCCGGAAGTCTTCCGTAAGGCCTTCAAGCTGGCTCAGTCCGAAAAACCCGGCGCCACACACATCGAAATTCCCGAAGACATCGCCTGCATGGAAACCGACGGCCAGCCCCTGCTCGTGCAATGGGTCCACGCCGGCGGGGCCGCCCCCGAACAACTCGACAAGGCCGGACGCATTATTGCCGAGGCCAAGCATCCGATCGTGCTTGCCGGCAACGGCGTCATTCGCGGACATGCTTCCGAAGCGCTGGTGCGCTTCATCGAAAAGCTGAACATTCCGGTTGCCACAACCTTCATGGCCAAGGGCGTCATTCCCGATACTCACCCGCTCTCGCTCGGCGCCATTGGACTGGAGACACTCGACTATGTGAACTGCGAGTTCCTCGAAGCCGACGTCGTCATCGCGATTGGGTATGACATCGTGGAATATGCGCCCCATGCCTGGAACCCCAACCGGGACAAGAGGATTGTGCATGTGGACATGTCGCCCGCGGAGGTTGACGCATCCTACATCGTCAACGTCGGGGTGGTGGGTGATATCACCTCCTCACTCGAAGCCCTGACGGATCGAGGCCACGCACCCACCCCCACGCGTGGCTCCCGTTTTCGACACATGCTTCGTGATGAATTGGCACAGGGCAGTCATGACACATCCTTCCCTCTCAAGCCGCAAAGGATCCTCGCCGATCTGCGTTCATCGCTGGCCCACAATGATATTGTGATCTCGGATGTTGGGGCGCACAAAGTCTGGCTGGGGCGCCTCTTTCCATGCTTTCTTCCCAACACCTGCATCATCTCGAACGGGTTCGCCGCCATGGGCATTGCCCTGCCCGGCGCGGTGGCGGCCAAACTGGCACAACCGGATCGCCGTGTGGTGGCGGTCACCGGGGACGGAGGGTTCCTGATGAACTCGCAGGAATTGGAAACTGCCGTACGGATGGGAACTCCCTTTGTGGTGCTTGTCTTCAATGATGGCGGCCTGGGCCTGATTCGGTGGAAACAAATGCAGCAGTTCGGCAGGTCGACCTACGTGGAATTTAATAATATGGATATCGTGAAATACGCGGAAAGCTTTGGCGCGACAGGCTACCACATCGCATCGGCAGAGGAACTGGCTCCTGTCCTTCGCACCGCCCTGAGTGCCAATACCCTGTCAATCATCGACTGCCCGGTGGATGCTTCGGAGAATTTACGCCTCACCAATAGACTCGGCACCCTTCCCTCAATGCCTGAGATTCAATAATGAACACAGCGGCGGGTTCCCAGCTAGTCCTCCACAAAAGAGACGCCTCAGCCCTCAACGATCTCCAGGCCGGGAAAATCCTTTTTCGAAACCATTCGCCAATCTTCTACAATTGCCATTCCTAGCGGCCGCCGGTCGTGAGGAGGGTTTGAAGATTTGCAGGATCAGGTATCCGAACCACACGAGGAGGAACGCCTGAATCTCATGATTTCATTCTGACGATTTGTCCATCATTGTGCGGGGCTTCTGACCATCATCATGTTTTTAGGGTCAATTGATTA
>DOFS01000166.1 GCA_003523945.1 Nitrospiraceae bacterium
ATATCTGTGCCCACAGTGCTTCTCTGCTGGCCCAGGGGCGTCATCAAACCGTCCAAGAGTTGGTGGCTAGGCTCCCAAGAGCAGAAGTACAAAAGGCGCCGTGGTTACTCTATTGGCGCGGTGTCAGTTTAATGGTTTTCGATCCGCTGGCCGCAAATACAGACCTAAGGAATGCCTATGATCAGTTTAAGATGAAAGACGATACGGTGGGACTTTTTCTTAGCTGTGTGGCTGTGATGGATGCGTATTTCTTTGCTGAGGATGACATGACCCCCGTCATTGAATGGGGGGAACGACTCCATCAATTGATAATTCGAAGCCAAGGGTTTCCGTCATTGGAAATTAAGGCACGGGTTTTGGGAAGTATGCAGGGGTTGATGTATGCGGCTCCGCATCATCCTCTTGTCATGGAATTAGAAGAGTCAGTTGAAAATTTTCTCGAATCGTTTGGAGACCCACTTGGAAGGATTGCCATTGCATTCAACTTTTTGATGTTAGCTATGTGGCGGGGTGATTTTCGTCGAGCACGTCGGATTATAGATGAACTCAATTCCCAATTAGGTGACAGTACGATGCCACCGTTACAGCTGGTAATGTGGCGATTTCTAGAGGGAAATTATGCTTGGTCGACATCTTCCCATGAAATTGCCGTTAAAAAATTTCAGGAGGCACTCAGCCATACGCAGACATTCGGGATGCCGCTCTTGAATACCATGCTCTACGGTATGCATGTCTATAGCGCACTATCCGAAGGAGACATCGTGCAGGCGGAACGCTGTCTCAGTAAAGCCGAAGCCGCCAACCATTTCCAGCGTCGGCATGCATTAGGACAGTTTAGTTTTTTGCGAGCCGGAATCTCACTATTAAAAGGAGATACTTCAAGTGCACTCCATCATGCTTCTACTGCGTTAATGAAAATTGAACCATTGGGGCGCCCATTTTTACTTGCCAACTGTCGCCTAGGGCTGGCTCGAATCCTGATTGAGTGTGGCGATACGAAGGGTGCCCGCTCTTATACCCGAAAGGTTAGGGACTATGCCCGTACAATGAAAAGTCAGATGCTTGAGCAGCAAAGTCTGCTCGTAGAGGCGTATTCCTTTCACAAAGAAGGCAAATACTCACAAGCCCGTTTGCCCTTGAAGGAGGGATTGCGAATTGCCGCAGCAAATGACTACCTCAACTTAGACGACTGGTGGCGGCTACATACTATTGGCGTACTGCTAGCTTTTGCGCTCGAAATGGGGGTTGAGAGGGATTACGTCCAAAGTGTTATTCGACGCCGTCATATTAAACCTCCGTCGGGAACTATTGAAATGTGGCCTTGGTCCATTAAAGTCTACACCCTTGGTAGATTTGAAGTGCTGCTTGATAACCAACCACTCCCATTTTCAGGGAAGCCTCAGTTCAAGCCATTGCAACTCCTGCAATATCTTTGTGCCTTTGGGGGAGGACCCATACATCAGGATCGTCTGACGGATGCTCTTTGGCCAGATGCCGAAGGTGATGCTTCAGCGCAAGCGTTACGCACCACTCTTCATCGCCTGCGCAAACTCTTAGAGCACGAGGACGCGGTTCGAATGAAAGACCATCAAATGTCCCTGGACCCTACCTATGTGTGGGTCGATTCCCTATCATTTGAGCGGACCGTGCAGAAGCTAGACATAACAAATATGGCTGCCCTGCAAAGAGGAATTGATTTCTATCACGGAAATTTTCTCCCAGGAGAGAACACGGCTTGGGCCTTACCTATTCGAGAGCGCCTCCGTGCCCAGTATATGGGGTTGATTGAACGTCTGGGGGTTATGCTTGAAGAGAAGGGTGATTTGTCAGGCGCAGTGCAATATTATCTGAAAGCCTTTGAAGTAGAACCCGTGGCCGAGATATTTTGTCGTCGATTAATGAGCCTCTACGGACGCCTTGGGCGGCGAACCGAAGCCCTAGCAGTCTATCAGCGGTTCAGTCACGCTTTGCGAACCAGCCTTGGAATAAACCCTACCTCAGAAACCGTGCGTCTTTACCAGCAAATCGCCAATTGCTGAGTTCTACCCAGCCTCATGCGCACGGGGCTTATTAACCAAACCCTCTCCTCACCTAACCATTAAGTAGTCTTATAGGCCGCCTTCTTCGGAAGGAATGGTCTTGGTCTGCATAACCATGAACGTGAAAATCTACTCATCCGTCACACATCCGTAACATTGGATTTGTTAGCTTCCCGACATGATAAAAAACACCTAAAACTAAAGGGAGCAGAATCTATGAACCATTCAATTTGGAGTCGCGACTGGGTCCCGTTACCTGGCCAGGCCGTGTTCGACCGCGATAAGCAACACATTGCTGCGGTCTCACGAACACCGGACAATTTGGACTTGTTCGTCATCGGGTTCGACAACCGCGTCTGGTCCACCTTCTGGAATGCGGCCAACGGCTGGAATGGCGACTGGTTTCCGTTGCCTGGCCAGGCCGTGTTCGACCGGGACAAACAGCAGTTAGCGGCCCTCTCACGCGCGCCTGGCAACCTGGACCTATTCGTCATTGGGCTCGACAACCGGGTCTGGTCTACCTTCTGGAATGCGGCCAACGGCTGGAATGGCGACTGGTTCCCGTTACCTGGCCAGGCCGTGTTCGACCGCGATAAGCAACACATTGCTGCGGTCTCACGAACACCGGACAATTTGGACTTGTTCGTCATCGGGTTCGACAACCGCGTCTGGTCCAGCTTCTGGGGCACCTTTCAGCACGAGTTCAGCGGTCAAATCGTCACAGGCGGCTTGGCTGCGCTGGGCGGCTCGTATAAGGTAACCATCTATGGAGATGGTGCCGTCCGATGGCAGGGTGAGGCGACCAACAGCGGAATCGACAGTTACGACTTTGGCCTCAGCGCCTTCGTCAGGACATCTTCCGGGAGGGCGGTAGCCCTGGTTCGTACCGGATCGATCCCGAATCGCGTTCCGGTAGTCGGCGACACGATCCGCCGGTCTTGGGACGAGTTGCAGCCACCAAATCCGGTGATCGCGGTCCATTTTGACGAGTTCGCCGAGGCCGACTTCTTGACAAATCTCGAGTATGAGAGTGGAATTGGCGGGGCATTGGAAAAGATGGTTGGTTGGCTAATTAAGTTCGGCGTGGGGTCAGTAATTGGACCGGTCGGCGGTGCCGTCGTGTTTATCGGGGTTGAAGTCGGGTCGCTAGCCACAACTGGGTCGCTCGTGCCTGGAGCACGAATAGTCGGCAACATCTTGTGGCTAGCAGGTCCGGCGAATACGCTGTTTGCCTTGGCCGCCGAAGGAATCGCAGCTCTTGGCAGTCGGACACGGGCTCTCACCCAAGAGGAGTACGACTGGGCGAACAATCAAGTCTTCTTGGGGTCACTTCCGCCGCGCGACCGGCTCGTCCTGACGGACACGAGCGGGGGCGGCGATCGCGCCTTCACTTTCCCACGCTTCGATGGGAAGATCACGCTGAACATGGGGCCTAATGCTTTTGCAGATCCTCGCCTCTATGGCCGTGGGTCTCGTCGCAAACCCGAAAAATACCCTCCTCCGAATCCGTTGATCGTGCATGGGGAAATTTTCGTCCATGAACTGGTTCATGCCTGCCAAATTCAACACGCTCATATGGATCTGGCACTTTTGGCGGACGCCTTGGCGAGTAAGGCCTGTGAGGCGACTGGTGGTGACCCATACCTCTATGGGGCTTCAGGTCCGGATTACTCATCCTTCAATTTGGAGCAGCAAGCACAGATCGTCAGCGATTGGTTTGCCGGTGCCGTTCAAAGTGGTAGCAATCAAACGGGAATCCCGATGGACATCAATAGCCTCTACTTCCAATATATCAACACCAACGTGCGGATTGGTAGGTTTTAAACCCCAGCGAAAAGAATGTACCGAATTGGGCGGTCGACCTGGGCGGCGATCGGGACGGATTCTGAAATGAAGTTCTTGGCCGCCGCGGGTTATCTTGGTCATTCAGCCCGCCGCAGAGGGCAGACGGAGCGCAAAGGGTGCTGCAAGAGGCGGTGGCTACTTGATGTGGGGTGAAGGGATATTAATGAGTGGTCGGCTGGACCCAGGCCGCGGCATGCCGCTTTTCCCAGCCATCTATGACGGCTGATCTTGCGGCTAGACGACCGGTCTCTGGCCCTCCACTCAGCCGCGGACTCTTTTAGGCACCAAGGAAGCCTCTCTCTTAATGTCAGTTAATGGCACGTGTGAAGACATTTTGCTTTTTTTTTGACTCATGAAAAATACCGCTGCCGATGCTCTCGAATTATCAGTTCCGGAACGCATTCAACTGGTTGCGGAAATCTGGGACAGCATCGCTGAATGCCCGGAGAAGATCGAACTGACTGATACCACACGGCATCTTCTCCGTAAGAGACTGGCTGCATATCGGGCGAATTCAAGCGCCGGGTCGCCGTGGGAAGATGTTAAACGCCCAATTCTGAAGGAATTAGCCGCAAGCTCATTGTTGCAGAGTAGGTCGAAGCAGACATTCTCGACGACTACCTCTCCTACGAAGAAAAGCAGGGCGGGGCATTGGTTTGCGGTTCATGGGCGAAATTGAACAGGCCTTCGATCAAATTCTACTCAATCCATTTCCGAATCAGGAAGTTGAAACAGACATCCGAAGGCCGGTCACGCATACGTTTCCGTACCTTGTTTTCTATACTTTCGACGAGCAGACCGTACCATACTCGCGGTCATCCATGGCTCAGGACCCTGCCTATATCAATGGGCGGCTTGGGGCCTAACTACCACTTTAAAACAACTGCTCACCTGTGTTTCCCCGGGGTTCAAGCAGGACGGTTCACCCGACAGCAGGCAGCGGACGGGGTGCTAACGGGGTTGATGGGAGACGGTGCGACCATAATGACTCACAAAATACTTTCATTTTGTCGCATTAAGAATAAACTAGGCAGGGGAACGAGGTGCAAGCGACGCGCCTCTGAAGCGAATCATTAGCGATTAAAGAGAGCAATAAAATGGCATTACTGGATTTCAAAGAAATCGCCGTTCCGACGAGCGGTGCTGGCAGGATAGCTTCGAGCTGTTCAGCAGAGAATTTCTACACTTTCTCGGCTATCGCGTCGTTGAGGATCCTGATCGCGGGGCGGATGCGGGGAGAGAGTTAATGGTAGAGGAACGACGCACGGGAATCGCGGGAGAAACCATAAGCCGTTGGGTCGTCGGTTGTAAGCACAAAACTCACTCTGGAGCGTCGGTGTCGTTGCAGGACGAGACGGACATACATGATCGTGTACGTACACATGGTGGGGCTGGTTTTCTTGTGGTTTATTCGACTGTGCCGAGTGCTGGACTGACCAAAAAGCTCACCGCCCAGGGGCTCCCATTTGAAGTATGCATCTATGACCCGGAAAAGATCGAGCGAAACCTGCTTGGATCACTTGATGGCATTAAATTAGCGGAACGCTTCTTTCCAAAGTCCATTCAGAAATGGAAGAGAGAGCACCCCGATCCAGCAAAGGTTTACTCATCGGAACCAACGCTTGTATGCAAGAACTGTGGGCGCTCGCTGCTGGAAAAGCAGACTATGGGAAATGTCGTATGTGGGAGCGTTACATAGAAAATCTCGGTACTCCACCCAGGCGGCATACTGAGGTGATGTACTGGTGCTGCAAGGGAAGCTGCGATGCCGTTTTGGAGAAAAGATATAGAAGAATGTTCCCGGACTGCAACGATGTTTGGGAGGATATACCTGATCTCAAAATGCCTATCGTCTTTATACGTTGGGTCATGGCTGTACTAAATGAACTGCAAGGCGAGCACACATACGCCGATCAAGCCTTTGACGCAAACAAAGAACTACTGCTATCTGTTTTTCCATACGTCTGTCGAGACCTAACCAGCGAAGAGTGCGATCGCGTGCAGGGATTGAGCATGCTTCCCAGCTACCTTGGGGAGGTGGGCTATTAGCGCTAACCATTACTTCCAGATGACGTATTTGCCTCGGTTTCGCTATGCAAATCCGCGGCTGAACCGAGCCCGCGTCTGGACAAGAATAAAGGGTCAGGTATGACTTTTGATTTAAATGGCAAGCATGATGCGTGTGATCATCTGCCGCATCATGAAAGAGGGGACTGCTTTGGTTGTCATAGGCAAAGGCGTGACAAAGGGCGTCCCGGAATTTCAACGCGGTGTTCAAGTCATAGTTGCAACCTTCAAAAACTATAAATAGATCAATTGTCAATACTTATGCCTAACTCCATTGCACACAGCAATGACCCCATCAGCATAAGAATGGTCCCATCTATCTATCACCTGCAGGTCGGCCAACCGGGCTGACATTCAAATCAAGGCGCGGACCTTGTCTGAGTCTGGCGAGTTGGGCCGCCCTACGTTGCCTGCGTCAGCACGATTGAATGTGGCCGACCTGGGTGAATATGGCTTTGGGTCCTTTTGCCGACACAAAAGGACCTTGGCTTCCGAAAGGAACCCCGGTCCTTCCAAACGCCAAGTTCAAGCCATAGGACATTGAAAAGAATGGAAATAGCATATGGAGAAATAAATTCGTTCCCGTGGGACTCAACTTGATGAATATTGTATAGCAAGACCTGACCAAGTCAATGAGACAAGCCAAAGGAATCTCGGGCTAAACTCTTAACAACAGACTTGACTACTACTCTGCCCTCTGCTCTCACGTTTCACTTTTGCCTGCCCATAAAACCGCCGCTGACGCCATGTTTCAGAAGTTCCTATTCCCAATACGTTGTAGCTCATCGTGTGTATCTAAATAGATATCTCAAGTATCCATTCGTATACAACTATTCCATTAGTTTTGCAGAATATTTTATTTAACCAAATTGCCTCGGCAAAAATATCATTGACATTTTAAATGATATTTGGGGATCGTTCACAGCCAATTGGGTGCGGGCACAAAAACTGCTTTACCATTTATGTATGGGGGCATTAGGTCAGAAGGTTCAGTCAGTGGGCAGTTGAACCGAGACCAACTCGCTCAAGCGCAGACTCTGTTCGGCGGGCCGCGTAAACAGTCGTTTGAAAAGTCAGTGGATATCTTTGAGGAATAGGTATGGCTTCAACACGAGAAACAGCAACGCACAGTGAAGGCGAGGAGAGGTTGTCTGTTCCTTAAATCTTCTTCCCGCAACAGCGGGTGCAGTACACCGACTTCCCCCGAAAGGAAATTCTGGTTCGTGACGGCAAGGGGGAAAAAGATCGAATCATCGATGTGGTTATTTTTTCAAAAAAAATAGATGGCGTGTTAGACGGACAGCAATGGGCAGATACGGCTTTTAGGCGGATCCGCTCAAACATTGTTGGGCTTTACGAATCATCATTGCTATTTCAATAAAGCGAGGTGAGTTTTTATGCCTTCAGTAACAGCAACCGAAGGAGGTCATCAATGTTACAGCAAACCATGAGAAGTGTTAGCGTTACTATGTTGCTGTGGGGCATTGCCAGCATGTCGTTGGCAGATGGCCCTGGACTGACCACTGCAATGCAATCTAACGGCAGCGGTGGTTTCAATCTGACACTGGTCAGTCCCTGGAGCAACTATGGCCTGCCTAATGGGATATGGCTCAATGCAGATCTTAATGGTGATGGCAGAGTGGACATTTTACATGCCGTTGCCAACACCGACTACGTCCACACCTGGATTTCCAATGGCAACGGTACGTTTACATTTGGCACGTTCCGGCCATGGAAGGGCTATGGCATCCCCAACGGCATCTGGCTGACCGCCGACATCAACGGCGACGGCAAGACCGACATCGTGCACGCGGTGCAAAATGCCGACTATGTCCACACCTGGACCTCTAACGGCAACGGCACGTTTAATGTCGGTACCTTCCGGCCATGGAAGGGCTATGGTATTCCCAACGGCATCTGGCTGACCGCCGACATCAACGGCGACGGCAAGACCGACATCGTGCACGCGGTGCAAAATGCCGACTATGTCCACACTTGGACCTCTAACGGCAACGGTACGTTTAATGTCGGTACCTTCCGGCCATGGAAGGGCTATGGCATTCCCAACGGTAAATGGCTTACGGCCGACCTGAATGGAGATGGCAAGACCGACATCGTGCACGTGGTGCAAAATGCCGATTATATGCACACCTGGATGTCGAACGGAAACGGCACGTTTAATGTCGGCACATTCCGTCCCTGGGTCGGTTACCGGATCAGCAATGGCGTCTGGCTGAGCGAGGATTTCAGTAATGATAATCGGACCGATCTGGTCCACGTATATCAGATTACGCCAGGACGCCCTCTGGAAGTGAGTCGTTTTAATACTAGCACACTTACTAATGCTGACGCTGACCGTATCCTCGATGACGCGACGCGCGTGGTATGGCGCAATGACGGTCCCGGCGATATTTCCTGTGCGGCACGGCTGTATCGCAATGGCAACGTCACAGTGTTTAACAATGGCAACGGTACAATAAACAGTCAGGCCGACTTCAATACCATCAATGGCCTGGCCGGACGGGTTAAGGTGGTGAACCAGATCAACTGGTGCAGCGGTCTGATCCCCAACGTGATCGGTTGCGCTCCGGTGCCGGGTAACTCGCAGATCGTGGTGCGCTTTACCGCCAACCAGGAAGGCATTCTGTGGGCGCATGAATATGGCCACACTCGCGGCCTGAACCATGTCACTGGTACAACGTCGATTATGAACGGAACCATCGACGCGACGCGCACGATGCTGACCCAAAACGAATGCAACTCGTTAGACAACTGATTCCACGCATATATACCTAAGGTCAAGGAATGGAGACTAATATCATGTGCAGATTAGCCAACCAGTTTTATCGATTTTTCATGCTGGCGGCCGTAACTCTGCTGCTGCCGGTAGTACCATCCGCCCTGGCGGCTACAACCCCCGAACAGGTCCAGGATTTTGTGCACCAGGTATATATCGAAGGTGTACCGTATACAGAGGCGTCGCAACTGTCGGCGGACGTCGCTCTGCCCGTCCTCGAGGAAATACTCAACAATCCGCGTGAAGAGGATTATTGGGCCAATGTTGTGGTAACCATCGGCATGATCGGCAGCGACCAAGGTGCCAAGGTGCTCACTGATTTCATCACACGCAAGGAAGCCCAGGGCAAACTCACCCGCGCGCAAACGGTGGCGAAAACCAGTGCCGTGATGTCGCTGGGCTACATTGTCAACAAAACGGGAAACCGCACGGCGCTGGATTTCCTGATGAAAAGCACGGATCCGCAAACATGGAATAAGCGCAAACTTGCCTGGACCGGCGAATTCCACACCAACGAGACCGAGCGTGACAAGCAGCTGGCCAGTATAGCTGTGTTGGGACTGGGTGTATCGGGCAATTCCGTGGCAGCGAAATTCCTCGAATCGCTCAAAGCCCAGCCGACCACACCACATCTACGTGCACTTAAAATGGCCATTCCCGAGATCGAACACATTGCTGAAGAAGCCCTCAAGACTAATCGCGCCATTTCGACGGGTGGCATACATAACTACTACAAAAAAATTCAACCGAAACATGCACCGAACGAAGGCCGGTTGGATGTCAAACCTCGCGCCGAACACGAAATGGTGAAGCCGCCTTTTGCAGGCGAGCTGATCAAGAAGGCTGAGCCCGGTGAAGTACTGCGTCAACCGCAACTAGGGGAAGTTGTCTCGCCAGCAAGAACAGGCGAGATACTCAAACCAACGGAAAAAGGGGAACAAATCAATGTTCAATAGATGCATTTGAAAGCCCGCCCAACAAAGCGCTCCAGCCGACGTCAGGCCGCGATGCGGAGGGCTAGCGTTCAGCCGACCGCACGCGGCGGATGGGATGCAACCGAGAATGAAGGGGGCCGTGCCTGCTCAACGTGGAATGGAGGGAAATGGGTTAGCGGTCGGCTAAACCGAATTCGCGTCTGGCCGTACGTTCCAGGCGCCTGCGGCAGCCGAACACGCGGCTCCAATCGACTGTCCTCCGGCCCGCTACTCAGCCGCGGACCCTGTTATCCGTTGTTGTTTGAAGTCCTTATTGATCTATTTCCGGAAATATACGAGAAAAATCCTGGAGTGTCGCCCAGTTGCTGTGCTTGTGGTAATTGTTACAACATCCTCCGAATATTACACCCTCTATGGAAGGGTATAAAGCCACATTGCAAGGTTTGTCTCTTCTGTTTCGACGCCTGCCGTCCAGTCCCTGGGTCCGACGCTCTTAGGAACCGGCGGATTTTGTTTGAGCGCAGTGAGTTGGTCCGCCCTCTTCAGTCTGGTGTCCCTCTGCTCTCATGAGGCCAGACGGGGCGTCAATGGTTTTGGGCCTTTTGCCGGAACAAAATGGCCTCGCCTGCCGGGGCGAGACCCAGCAACACAGAACATCACATGGGCACGAGAGTGGGGGAAACACGTGCGATGCCTTCACTTACTAGCAAATCATCAAACCTCCCAAGCATTATCCCGCTTTCACATATCGCTGAAAGCGATCGGTGAGAAACGGCAGGTTTTTGATGTCGGAATAATCTTTTAAGAGCGTATCGATTTTGGAGACACGTTCGGTTGTTGAAGGATGCGTGGTAAAAAACTTGGACTCCACGTGCCCTTCTTTTTTGGCCAAGGTCTGCAGATAATCTTCCAGTCCTTGCGGGTTATATCCTGCCCGATAGGCATACTCTACGCCCACCACATCGGCTTCAAATTCTTTGTCTTTATCCAGACCTTTCGTGAACAACAGGTCGGTCATTTCGTCGATCACACTGGAGAACATGGCCGGATCCTGTTTCATGGCGGTGAGGGTCAGTTCCGAGACGCTGCCCATCAGGGCTCCCCGGCGAATGGCGTCCAGCATGTGTTTTTGGGTGACATGCGCAATCTCATGCGCCAACACGCCGGCTAACTCGGCTTCATTTTTTAACGTCTTCAGAAGTCCCACGGTGATGAA
>DOFS01000037.1 GCA_003523945.1 Nitrospiraceae bacterium
TAAGTTGTGGGGTATGTCTTAAAGGTGGTCTCACTTTCAAGAGGGGCAGTATAAACTGTTCCACCAAACTAATTTCTGAAAGCAAATTTAAGTCAAGTTTCGTTCAATGACTGGGCCACCATTTTCAACTATTTTGGGCAAGAGTGAAACAATATTTTTCGGGAATAAACTCCTTAATTAGGGTTGCATGTCAAACATTTCAAGCCATCGATCAAAGATAAACATGCGGAATAAGGCCTGACCTGACTCATCATTCGCCTTTCCATCCAGCATTTTCACTAAAAAACTTTGTGCATGATCATGTTGGACATAATCCCAGATTGGCCGATTTTTTTTAAATAATTTTTCCATCTCTTCCCGCAGAGGGCCACAAAGCCAATCATCCTGAGGAGCTGCAAAACCGATTTTATCACGTCGATGACGAATTTTTTTTGGCAATTCCTTATCCAAGCCTAGCCTAAGGGGCTGCTTTGTCCAGCCACAGCTATACAAGGTCGAGGGCTCAAAGGACAAACATAATTCAATCAGCTGATGATCAAGGAAAGGATATCGGCCCTCAACGGAGAATGCCATTGAATTCCGATCGTCCCACTTAAGCAACCGCGGCAAAAACATGTTCCGAATTTCGTGAACTCTCCGGGTATGAGCATCCATGACCATGATGTCTTGCAGATGTTGTGGAGTAAGTTCCGATAAACTATTGCGGAGGTGGAGGGTCTTTTTGTTTTGTGAACAATATCGCCGAAACATTACTGGTATTTGTTTCATCAGATTAGGATTACCCTTACCGAGACAGGCTCCCAAAAAGTGACTAGCCAGATCCAGTAGACGACCCTGCCGCCAGAGATCGCGCAGGTGTAAGAAATATGTTTGCCAATATCCAGAAAAAATCTCATCCCCGCCTTGTCCATTCAATGTAACGGGAACCCCAGCTTCATGGGTAAGTCGAGCAATACAATAACCAGAATACATGGAAAGATTACCTACAGGCTCATCATGTATCCATATGAATCGATCCAGATCTTCGAGAAATTCACGGGGGTCAGGAGTTGAAAAGTGAGGCAAGGCATGAATATTCGTCAAAACAGCATCGACGTATTGTCGTTCATCAAATTTATGCTCAGGAAAGGTGGCCGTAAATGTATGAAGCGGAACCTCATGAGAATTGTTTATTGCACTGACAAGCACAGCAATGGAACTTGAATCTAAGCCACCGCTTAATGCACAACCAACAGGCACATCACTCCGTAAGTGAATTCGGACAGATTCTTTAAGTTTGTCCGAGAAGAGTTCTGCTGCTTCATTTGAACTTTTAACAACAACCTGAACCCTTTCGGGATTCCAATAACTCTCAGGAGAGGAAATTTTCAGCCCATCCAGAGCAATTCTTATCCAAGTCCCACCAGGCACAGGACGGACATCACAAAAGAAACTTCGATTCGAATCTTCATAGCCGGTTTGGAGATACAACGTTGAGGCCATAGGATCTATTTTTGGGTTAAACCCGGGGATACGCAGAAACTGTTTAATCTCTGAGGCAATGGCAATTAACCCCGATCCTTCCCATAGGTAAAGTGGTTTAATTCCTAGTCGGTCACGGCAGAGAATTACTTCATTTCGATGAGAGTCAAAAATTAAAAGCCCCCACATTCCTCGAAAGTAGGCAAAACAGTCAGTGCCCCACTCGGAGTATGCAGCAAGAATTACTTCGGTGTCTGTTGAAGACTGAAAGTTGTGGCCAAGACGCTTTAGTTCTGCTCGAATTTCAATAAAATTAAAGACTTCACCGTTGTAAACAATCCAGAATCTTTTTCCATAAACCATCGGTTGATGCCCAGCGGTGCTCAAATCGAAGATCGAAAGCCTCCGGTGGCCAAGACCTATTTCCCATGCTGACTCCCCTTGGTCCCCTTCCCACTCAGAATAGATTGGCCCAAAACGCCTATAAAATTTACTGCCCCGATCATCTGGACCACGGTAACTAACTTCGTCCCGCATGGCATTTAATATTTCAGTCGAACAATTGACAGCACGCAACTTTAAAATTGCAGCTACTCCACACATTTCACAACCTCATATTATCTTTCTGAACATTCTCATAAATTTGGATTAAACGACCTGCAACATTTTCAACAGTTAATCCCTGCGAAATAAGTTGCTCACGACCGTTAGAACGAACACCTGCAAGAACGACTTTTTGGATGGCCACTGAGAGTGCTTGAGGGTCATAGGGTTCAATATATCCTGGATTTGTCTTGGAAAGTCTTTGGGCCACATCACCGCATGGGACGGAGACAACAGGCAGATTACATGACATAGCTTCCTTGACAATGTTGGGTGATCCTTCATGCAGGGATGTAACAAGGAGACAATCTGCCGCATTCAACATCAGCATTACCTCCTCAGAAGTTACCTTTGATAGGAAGTATAAAGAAACATTGGAAATGGTCTGACTAAGGGTTTCAATGGTTTTACGGGCGAGAGTCAGATTTTTTCGTATTTGATCTTCACCGTGACTGGAATTGAACAGTACGATTTTCCCCTTTTGTGGCCAATTAAGTTTGGCGCGAGCTTCACATTGATCTATAGGGCGGAAGAAACCTACATCGACCCCATTCGGAAGAATAATTGCCTTAGTTTTCAGGTTATCTGGCAGAGCTTGAAAAAGATTATAACTCTTAACGATAATGGCATTGGCCCCTCTGGCAGCCCAAAGTCCAATAAATCTGCCGGCTCTTGAACGCCATCGCCAGCCTAGGCCTGGAGCGGGCGTCCCCAAAAGATCGTCCCCACAAAACGATACCACCAGCGGGAGTTTCCCCCGAATAAAATAGCTGATGGCGGCTGTCATTGATCCATATTGGGCATGAATTAGGCCAGGGCTCTCCAGAGCCACCTCACTCCTTAACTTTCTAATATTTCGAACAATCCCTTTGATCGAGGTGCGATCATCCACCACTCCCATGAATATCTTCCATCCTGTTTTTTTAATCGACCTGGCCTGACTGTTCACAAATGTAAATACATTAGGAATTCCATTCTTCAAATTACTATTGGTTACCATAAACACCGAAGCATTAACAGTTTTCATTTTCAATAAGTCCCCTTACCCTGCTCTTCTTTCACTTTCGTGGACGAGTTTGTTAAGAGTTTCTGCGATCCGTTCTGCATACACCCCCGGTGCCAAGCTCTTGGAAGGAATACCTCTGGTGACGATTATAAAACCGTTCAAAGTAGTCAAAGATATTGCCCTGGGCTTCGATTCGAGCCCGATAGCGACGTCGATGGACTTGTTCGCGTTTCAATAACCCACAAAAAATTCGGCCACCGGGTTGTCATAACATTTTCCCACACCACTCTTGCTGCTAGCTCCCATGAGTGGATAAGAAGGTTTGAAACTCATGGGCGGGGACTTGTGTCCCACGATCTGAATCTAAGGCCACGGCCTCTGAGGTCGTCCATTGCCCCACCCCCATCCGAACGGCATGGATCACCAGGGCACAATCTTGCTCGGGTTGCATCTGTAAGCTTCCCCGTCAAGCAGACAGTTGGACGGTAGAGTTTCCCAGCGTTGATTTCTGATAGAGACACGGGGCTGTTCCCTGTAGGGCGTCATGGGGTCGAAGTTCATTGTAAGTCCTTATCCAATGGGACGTGATATCCCGCAGGTCTTCCAAACTCCGAAACAGATAGAGATTGAGCACTTCATTCCGATCCGTGCGATTAAACCGCTCGATAAAGGCAATCTACGTGGGGCGGCCGGATTGAATGTGGTAAATCAACACGCGATTGGCCTTTCCTTAGTCTTGCAGGCTCTGCGCGAGGAACTCTGGACCGTTATCCAACCAGATCATACGCAGTATCTCTCGTGATTCCTTCAACCGGTCGAGGACCCGAATGACCCGCTCGGCCCCCAGGGAGGTATCAATTTCAATCGCTAAGGCCTCCCGATTAAAGTCATCCATGATATTCAAGGTCCGAAACCGCCCGCCGTGGTACAGGGCATCGCTCTGAAATCGGCCGACCACACTTCGTTGGGTCCCGGAGGCACAAAGACCTGGAGGGAGGGCCGCCTCGGCAGTCGGCGTTTTTCCCCCGGCGCGGCTGATTGAGCCCCAATTGCCGATAGACCCGGTATATCCGCTTGTGATTCCACCGCTTGCCTAAGGCGTGGAGCCGATCGATATATTTCCACACGCCCCAGCAGGGGTGTGTCTCCACCAACTGATTCAGGGCGTCAATGATATACCCGTCATGAACCTGCCAATGGCGTGGATTCTGATAGTACGCCGACCAAGCGAACTTGACCGCGGCACACCCACGCATGATGGAAACCCCGTGGGTCGTCTGCATGGCATGCACGGCCTCCCGTTTCTCGGCCAGCGTTAGTGCTTTTTTCGATTAGATTCTTCAAGGCTCGATTCTCTAAGGCCAGATCGGCATACATCCGCTTGAGCTTCGAAAGTTCGCCCTCCATCTCCTTAAGCCGTTTCAGGTCATAGGCTTCGAGTCCGCCATATTTGGCCTTCCAATTGTAGTACGTCGCCTCGCTGATCCCATGTTCCCGCTAGAGATCTTTGACCTTGATCCCGGCATCGGCTTGTTTCAGGATCCCAACAATCTGCGTTTCACTGAATCGTGTTCGTTTCATGAGAACCTCCTGGCGGCATTGTGCCAGAAAGCTCTTTTTCTTACCTGTCCTCGATTCGGGGAAGCTTACAGAGGCACAGGAAACTGCTGGACGTTCAAGCACTCATCTCGCAAGCGCCCGTTAAATGATTAAAAAAAGCGTTTTCCATGGGTTTTCCAGACCGGATAAAGTCGAGCTGCACTCCACGCCGATAGGCTCAATCTTCCAGCGCACGTGATGGGAATTCTGTGCCATGATCTGCGCTAATCGACCGTGGGCCAGGGTTCCCTTTCAACGCACGATTCGACCACCGTGAGAATCCGAAATGGGCGTCAGTCCGCCAGGGTATCATGGACAAAATCCATGCTCCAGCGCTCAGTCGGTCCCATGGAAGTGGGAGCTGGACCGCGATGCCACTCGATGGGTTTTCGTCTTCGTACTCGTATGCGTAGTTGGAGCCCTTCTAGGCGATAGCGGCGACGAACGCGTTTCCAATTGACGAGCCACCCTTCGCGCCGCAAAAGGACCCAGATCCTCAGATAACCAAACCGCGGACGGGCATGAGCCAAATCAAATCCGGAGGCGCAACGCCGATTGATCCTTGCCCCGATTACGTCGATACCAGGAGGAGCGCCCAAATCACCGAGAACCTCCGCTGAAACCACCGGATTAATTCCCGGCGGCGAGCGGGCCTCAGACTTTTTTTTCGTAATGCCTCCGACAACATGTGTTTGTTCAGAAAGAGATCCGCCACCAGCCGCTTTTTATCGGATATTCTCTTCTTCCAGCTGGCGCAACCGTCGGTGTTCACTTACAACGAGATGGGCAAACTTTTTCTTGCACACATACAACGTGGACTGATCTTCCCCCACAAGATTGGACACCCCGTTAAGCTGCCCGCTTAAAGACCATTGGAATCCTGTGT
>DOFS01000112.1 GCA_003523945.1 Nitrospiraceae bacterium
TGCGGCGGGGATCATTTATTGGATTGGTTGAAAATCTTCTGGACATGTCAAAGGTTGAAGCGGGAACACTGGTTCCCCATCGTGAATGGCATTTATTGGAAGATTTGGTCGAAGGTGCAATCAGGCGAGTGGAAATGTCATTGGAAAGCCGATCTCTTGAAGTGAACCTTGGGGAAAAAATCTCTCCTATTTTTGTGGATGGGATAGAAATTCAGCAAGTCCTGATCAACCTGTTAGATAATGCCACTAAATATTCTCCTGCAGGATCCTTGGTCAGCATTGTTGGGCGAATGATGCCGAACCAGGTGGAGGTACGGGTCTCCAGCGAAGGAGAAGGAATCCCTCAGGAAGAATTAGTCAGTATTTTCGATCGATTTTACCGACTAAAGGGTCCGCGGACACGACTCATTCGTGGTACAGGTTTGGGATTGGCGATCTGTAAAGGTATGATCGAAGCACATGGTGGTCGCATTTGGGCCGAATCTCAGAATCGAGTCGTGACGATTTGCTTTACGGTGCCGACTCCTGAGGCACCCACGATGACCATTTTTGACCGAGAAGAGGAGTAAGCGCCCTACCTATGGCTCCTGGATCCCGAATTTTAGCTGTTGACGATGAGCGGCAAATACGTCGTTCCTTGCAGATCAATCTTGAGGCAAAGGGATATGAGGTCTTGACGGCTGAAACCGGAGAAGAGGCCCTCCAAATTATGAGCCACCGCCTTCCGGACCTGGCTCTGGTTGATTTGCTGCTTCCCGGAATGGATGGAATCGAATTAACCCGGCATTTGTGTGAAACCTATCAAATCCCGATCATTATTCTTTCCGCGATTGGGGAAGAAGCGAAAAAAATTGAAGCTCTTGAAGTAGGTGCCGATGACTATGTGACCAAACCGTTTAGTATGGAAGAGCTGACGGCGAGAATCCGGTCAGTCCTGCGACGTTCTTCCTCAATTTCTGGTAACGATCCTGTGTTCACATTTGGGAATTTACAGATCAACTTTGAAAGTCGTAATGTCTGCATTCGAAACGCGCCCGTCAAGTTAACCCCGACGGAATATGATCTGTTGAAGTTCCTCATTCAGAATTCCGGAAAAGTTTTGACGCATGGAACCATTCTCCGGGCGATTTGGGGGGCTGGATATAGTGAACAGGCTCAATATTTACGTGTCTTCATTGGAAACTTAAGAAAAAAATTGGAAAAAAACACGGCCCGTCCTCAGTATATTCTCACGGATCCCGGAGTCGGCTATCGATTTGCCACCGAATTTGTGGAAGATCAGAAACCCGTCTGACTTTCCGTTTTCATGTGCGGTGTTCCTTATCCGACATGGTCCCTTGCTATTCCATCTCCTTTAACAGCCATCCCTTCTTTTCGTTCCTCTTGTAATTCTCCACCTTTTTCCACGTCGTCTTTTTTGACTTTCCTTTGTACCAGTTCCCTTCAAGGGAGCGGGTTTGCAGACCTTGAATTGCTCGTGCTGATGGGGATCATGGCAGTTTGACTCTCTCCGGTCATGGTTTTTGCAATTTTCGTCAAGCGTCATTAGAAGGAATCCTAATCCTCCCAACGACCGGATGGTCTCTCCAGGTGTCAGAAAGAGAGGCCATGAAATCTTTATGAAATCTTTATTGGAACGGAATGCAAATCAAATAGATTCTTTATGGTTTTGGAAATTACCATTTAAATGAAGGCTTTCGAGGAGCTTGAGAAATCGCGAGGTGAACAGATGAAAATTTTGAACGGAACCACCTTCGCTACGACACTAATTATGGTTGGATGCCCTCTTCTATTGTTTTCGACCTTGAATCCCGTTTGGGCTTCCACGCAGCCTCCAGAGGTGAAGGTCTCAATGGATTATTGGGCGCCGTATTATAGCCCAGCTTTGGCCATTGTCCCTGATGGAGCTTCGATTCACGTCGTGAATCCTACTTCCTCTCCTCACAGTTTGACGCACGACGGTTGTCGAGGAACTGGGTCCTGCGCATTCGATACCGGTGCCATTCAACCCGGGCAGGAATTCACCATTCATTCACTCCCGCCCGGTCGGTATTCCTATTATTGCGTACTCCATCCCATTATGAAGGGGGAAATTATCGTGATTCCTGATCACACGGTTATTAATCAAGGTGCGACTGACGATTATCGGACGGCCACTCACGCCAAGAAAACTCAGTAAGGGATTGGTGGTGGTCAATCATTCCATACTCACCCGTTTATTCGGGCCGCGGGACGCCAATGAATGAATGATTTCTCAAGCTGCTCATTACCGATGAAAAGCCAAAAATGCGTTCTTATTGTCGACGATGATGCGGACGTCCGTTTATTTCTTAGGGATCGCTTGAATGCCATGGGTTTTGAGGTTCTCACTGCGGCTAATGGGAAGGAAGGGGTTGAGACTCTTCGCCATCACTCCGTAGATGGCGTCTTGCTCGATTTATATATGCCCGTCATGGGAGGCATTCTTATGCTGGAACAGTTAGCACAGTTTTCAGTTTTTCCGCCGGTGATCGTGATGTCGAGCACCACACACCGATCGGAACTGCAGTTCGCTATTATTAAGGGAGCGATGGACTTTCTCATCAAACCGATAGCTCCTGAGGAATTAACGGATAAATGCATGCGACTCTTTTACTAGTCCTGTAAAGCCAAGAAGGAATCTTATCCTCGGAAAGGAAACGATGAAGAAAGGTAAATTAAACATTGCTCCGGGACTTCCCACTGCTGATATATCACGGATCCAAGAAAGTTTTGGGATGTTAGCCGCTCACGCCGAGCAGATGGTTTCTCGATTTTATAACGTGTTGTTTGATAAATTTCCCGAATTTCAGACCTTTTTCCCTCAGAGTCAGTTATCGCAACAACATGCGGCATTTCTAAGGGGATTGCACACTCTCGTTTTGGGCATAGAAAACCCTCAGGAATTACGTTCTACGCTCGTTCAGTTAGGGGAACGCCATCAAAGGTATGGAATTAAAAACAAACATTACCCTCCTGTTGTTTATGCCCTGATGCATTTCCTGACGGAATTCGGGGGGGATGGCATAG
>DOFS01000397.1 GCA_003523945.1 Nitrospiraceae bacterium
ATCATTGTCATTCATATACGCCGCAATGATTCGCGATCCACATCAAGTCCAGCAGACAGAATCATGGAATGACCGACACCCAGACAACATTGAATCGTCTGCTGTCGCAAGCGGCGTGCCTGGGCGCCGTATCTGCCAGCGTCATCGCGCACACTGGGGCCGAGCCGCAGACCTCAGGGATACCAGGGTCAGTCGACGAGCCGTCGTTTCTTGCATACAGCATTACAAAGACCTTCATTGCAACGTTAGTACTGCGCCTCTGCGAGGAAGGCCGCATGCGGCTCGAAGATCCCCTGGCTCGGTGGTTTCCGATCATAACGCAGGCCGACCACATCACAGTTCGACAATTGCTGAACCATACAGCCGGCATTCCGGACTATGGGGGAATGGCCGCATATCACGAGAACATACGCGCGGCTCCGTCGACACCCTGGTCGTTTGAGCGGTTTGCCACCGAGACCTTTGAGAAGGGTTTAAGCTTCGAACCCGGGCAAGGTTGGGCGTATTCCAACCCTGGCTACATGCTCGTCAAGCGCATCGCCGAGGAGGTGGCGGGAACCTCCTTTCGAGACTGGGTTTGCGACCGCATTGCCGGGCCGCTCGGACTGCAGAAAACCTTCGTTCCGGAAACAGTCGAGCATCTCGCGCCCCTCGCTCCCGCCATGTCCAGAGAACTGTCTCCCGATCGCACCCTGCGGGATGTGCGTCATTGCTATCATCCGGGCTGGGTGTCGCACGGGGTCGTGGTATCGACCTCCTCTGAGATCGCACGATTTCTCGATAGCCTGTTCCGCGCAGAGCTCCTGTCGCGGCATTCCCTCAATCAGATGACGGAACTGGTCGCCGTCCCGGGAGTGGAACCCGATCGGCATCGCGGCAAGCCCAGTTATGGGCTCGGTGTTATGGGGGACCCGGAGTCACCGTGGGGATTGGCTGTTGGACACAACGGCGATGGCCCGGGTTACAGCGCAAGCGCATTTCATGCGGTCGATCTTGGTGGTGCGAGCGTCTGCGTCATGGGGGCAATAGAAGAGGGCTTCCATGCCGAGAGCATCGTGTTTGAGATTCTTAATTACCTGTCGCATGGCAGGAATCCAAGTGCTCCCTGATCGTTGGAGCCATTGGTGCGAACGCAGATGAAAACGCTGCGGCTCGTGGCGTTCTGCAATGGCATTCCCATTAAAGCCAAACGGCTCCCCGCCGTGGTTGAATTGCGCGGCAATTAACCCCGAATCTCTACTTGACCCAACATAAACCGCAGCATTCCGGTCGAAACTATCCTCGATTGCATTCACACAAAATGAAATGAAAATGCCTAAAATTTCAGCAAATTTTTCCCAGCCGTATATCCCCTAGCAGTTCCTATACCTCTTTTCTGCTCACCGGAAAAGAGGCCCGAAGAAAAACCAGGTATTTGATGTCAGGAATCAAGGGTTTTTAACGATTCCTCCGTGTATTTTCACCTACCATAATGAGAGTCAACAGATGGGACAGGCAGTTTTTGTGTCAACGCAAATCTTGCCTGTAATTCTTTTAACAATATTTTCCAAGAAAGGGAGAATCGTCATGAAGGGAAAGGTCTTGTTAATCACCGGAGCATCCTGTGCACTTTTAATAGGTTCGTCCGCCCTGGGCGCCTCCGCGAGAGACAATGACCAAATTCGGGGTGCGGAATGGAACCCAGACCGGGCAGTGACACAAAACCTGCCATCGCCTCGATACCGCTCTCGTTCATTTGAAGGCGATCGCTATCAGCACTCTCGGAATCAATCTCAACGAGATATTGAAGGGTATCGTGGTGGATACCAGCGATATCAACAAGAGCAGGGTCGATTCGAGAAGGATCACCGCCGATATACAGGAGAGCAACGAACCACATATCGGTCGCGTAACCGCAGTGATGCGCACACGCTGTTGGGCACTCTTATCCGTGTCAAAGGGAATTCCTATGTGGTGAATTTGTTAAACGGAAGCCGGAGCCGTCTGCACGTCGATGAGAACACCCTTCTGGATGCCGGATTGGAGAGAGGTGATCGACTGATCGCGAAAGTCAGGCCGGATGGTCATGCCATTTCCATTATAAAGGATCGTGGCCGGAAGGGTGAGCATTTTGTGGCACCGGGAGCTCCAGAAACCCGGTACGATTCCTATGAGCGTGTCCGTTCCGAACGGAATGGCCGTCACCATTCTGATCGGTTCTGAGCATCAATAGCCCAGGTAAACATTAATCGGTATTTGCATGCCCCTAAATTTGGGACAAAGGTTAGATCGTTATTCCTCTGTACTCAATCATTTAAAAAGGAGATTGTGATGACTACTGTAATTAAGCAAGTGCGAGCCAAATCCATTTTAATCATGTTTAGTGTAGTCTGTGCATTTGCCTTGTCAGCTTGTGCGAGCGATCCTCACGGGCGCACCGTGGGAACCACGATTGACGACGCCATGATTACGTCATCAGTCAAGTCTTCATTGATTTCCGATGACCTCGTGGATGCGTTTGAAATTGATGTTGATACGCACAGAGGCAATGTCATGCTGAGCGGATTTGTCGAAACAGACAATCAAATTGACAGGGCTGTAGAAATTGCCAAAAAGACCGAAGGTGTCCAAAAGGTGATTAACAAATTAGAGAAAAAACCGAAGGCGATATCCCAGAGCAATTGACAGAAATATCGAAATGTCAAAATCCCCGCCTAGCAACCCTGTTTCCCTGAGGTCACCTCAGGGGAACAGGGTCAAGAGTAATTCACTCATCTCTTACCTTCTCTGATTAACTCTCGCGCGAGTTTTCGATCTTCTCTATCTGCCACGGATGGTTCAGGATTCAGCCGATCGGGTTCATATGATAAAACCGCCAAGATGGGAAAATGATCAGATCCAATCGATGGCAATCGCTTCATCTCCACCAACCGGAACAACCGAGAGTGAAAAATATGATCAACGGGAAAGCGAAAGATGGGATATTTGGCGTGGAAGGTGTTAAAAAATCCCCGGCCGATTCTGGGATCGACCAATCCGCTGATTTTCTGAAACAACGTTGTCGTATCAGACCACGCCACATCATTCAAGTCGCCTGTCACCACCACCGGCTTCTCCCCATGGGCAACGTCCCTGCCAATCATTAGGATTTCTGCATCCCGCTCGTCCGTATCCTGTCCAAAACGGGGAGGACGAGGATGTAATCCATAAAATTCAATAATCTTTCCGGACGGCAACTCGATTTCCGTAAAGAAGGAGGGAACCTCCGGATCAATCAGAAAGCGGATATCAGGAGTTCGTAATTTCAAACGCGAATACAAAAGCAGGCCATAAGTAT
>DOFS01000361.1 GCA_003523945.1 Nitrospiraceae bacterium
CCTTCCAATATTTGCTGGAGAGTAATCGATGGCTGAGAATGGGAAGGGCCCAAGTTGGGTTTCCTCTTACCTTGGGGCTTTTGAGGTTGAAAGGGAGAAGCGGAAATTTGAGGCCGCGCTGCGGCGCGGGCTTCCTGTGCGGCCAAGCGTTCTTGGCGAGTAGTCAGGATCTGTTGCAGTTCGGATTCGAGGGCCAGGATCTGGTCTGGGGGGAAGCCCAGCATTATTTCAACAAGCCGCTGTTTCCCAAGGCGAAAATGTCGATGGATGCGGCCTCTGGCCATGTGATGCAAATATTTCACCGGTAAACTCTGGAGTTCATGTTTGAGATCATCATGATGCATGGCGTTGAGTTCCCATCTGTGGCTATGGAAGTTCTTGCAAGACTTCCCGTCGCATGGTCACCATTGCGGAGTGGGCGGTATCGGCCAATCCCGGATGCGTGATCTTGAGTCCATATATTTGAGAGAGAAATTCCAAGGTTCTGGCTAATAAGCGATACACGTCTCCTTCAGCCATGGATGTGGAACGAACCAATGAGGCCCAGGTGAGTTGAGGATTCCCGATCCAGCGTTCAACCAGTGCGGCGACATCTGAGCGTAACAAGGGCGGAGGTTCATAGGGACTCAAGGAATCGGCCACGGCCCGCACCTGAGTCAACATGGTGGCGAGGTCAGCGGGGAGACGCATGTAGGAACCGGGACGATCATCGTCATGGGAAATACTGGCCATGACGCCGGCTAGCAACCCAGGAGCAATGCCTGAGAAGGCATCCATGCGGATTAATTCTGTAATGAGTAACGAATGGTTAATGCGTATGAGTCTGGCCCATTCCCCATCAGCGGTGAGTTGCGAACTGGCCGTGATATACCCGAATTTGTGGAGCACGTCGGCCTTTTGTTGAAATCGGTGCCATAATCCGTCACGGAGAGCCTGAATGGTTTTGGTCAATTGCTGTGATTTCTGGCGAAGTTTCGAGGCCAGGGGAAAGTCTTTCTTGCACGCCGAGTGTGACGGGCAGGTGGGACAGGGAAACTCATCCGTTAAGATCTCTGCCAGGAGCGGATCGTCGGCTTCCTGGGTTTCCGGAAAAATGGGGACGGTTGGCAGACGCGCTGGTAATTGAGAAAGCTCTTTTTTGAGTTGAGAGAGGACATGTGGCTGACACCAGGGAATGGTGCGAGAAGGCTGAAACTCAAACACCCGGTCGTAGACCTGAGTGACGGAATGAGCGGGACACTCACCCAGGGTGCCTTTGGCCCGGATCACGGTTAACATTGGTGTAAAGGTTCCACGGCTTCGATACTGACGGAGGATGATCGCCGGACCTTTCTGGAGTCCGATGAGGCGGCCTGGAGTCAGAAACGGCAGACAGGCGGTCAAGAACGGGGTATCGTTAGTAACAATGGGGTATCGGTGTGATTTGCGTCGTCGGGCAAGGTCAAAACCTTTCCATTGAGTAACCCAATCGGCGCACTCCCTGGGGCCATAAGGCGTCAATTGTTCTCTGATCTGATCCAGGTGGTTTTGATGGATCGTTGATCGTTGATTCAGCTGAAATTGAGCAAAACTCTTGGCGAGTAGTCCTTCTATTTGTTCCAGCGAATGCGCCTTTAACAAATTCAGCACCATGGGATAGGACACGACAAATTGGCTATCAATTGGTTCCGGATAGCCCGTGAGTCCCTTGCCAAGGATGTGCAAGTCAATATAAGGAGAAGGGGTAATAACCACCACCCCCACCAAATCTTTGCCTCGGCGGCCTCCGCGTCCAGCCAATTGCTGAATTTCACTGTTTGTCAGATCCGTGAAATCCTGCGACTTGCGGACGCTGGATTGGGTAATGACGACAGTTCGTGCCGGGAAGTCAACCCCGGCCGCCAAGGTCGTGGTGGCAAACACCGCATCCAACAAACCCTGCCGCATGAGTTCTTCAATCGCGATTTTCCAGGAAGGCAGGTGTCCCGCGTGATGAGCCGCTACTCCAAATTCTTGAACAACAGGAATCAAAGGATGATGCTCTACACTCGGAAAGTCTTTGATGAATTTCTCCAGAAACCCGCGGATGGCCTCTGAGCGTTGGGTGGACATTTTTGCTGAACTGTGAGCGAAAGTATCAATAGCCTCATCGCAAGCCCGGCGGGACGTCAAAAAGACAATCGCCGGAGTCAGCCGATGCTGGCGGAGAATTTCTATGAGATCAACGGGGTGGATGGCTGGTGGCATGGATAGAGAAATTGTAGCAGGATTTCGAGGGTGAAAACACTATCATGGTACAGGTTAATTAAAAGAAGAGAAACGCTGCACCGTGGTGTCAGGATGGAATGTGAGAGAAGAGAAGTTTGAAAGGTACGGTGGTTAAGGTCTGATATATTGGGCCGATAAGGTTTTGTAAGATAATGGCCATTGAAGTAATTATACGCGGAAGCCAAGGCGCCACGGTTGTCGATTTTCACGGTCGGTTGGATATACATTCCCGATGGCATGTCAAAGCCATTATCAATCAATGTTGTCATACAGAACTGGAGCATCTTATTCTCAACCTCAAAGGGTTAACGTTTGTGGATAGCGCTGGTTTGGGTCTTTTGGTCCTGTGCTCCTATCAATTCAAAGGATTACACCGCCGCATAACTTGGATTCAACCACAAGGGTACGTCGGCGAATTGCTTCAAACCCTCCAAATTCATGAACTCATCTCAGTGTACCAGTCAGAACAAGATGCCTTAACTGCAGCCTCTCCTCCTTAAGCGTACTCAGAATGGGAAGTCATAAGGTGTTGGTCGTTGTTTGCCCCGCGTGGGATAGGTAGAGGCTTTACAAGGGATATCCACCTCTGGGAAATTCAACGTCTTCCCTTCCCTCTTTTCCTTTTTCCGAAGATTCCCCTCACTCACGTGCCATCAGTGCCTCTCTTTGATGGGGTGAGACCTCTCTTGCATTTGTATTGATTGAATCACCACACATTCATAGTGCGCCTGTTCACTGCCTCATCAACGACCTTGTGTGACTTGCTCTTGCCAGACTGGCGTATAAAACGGCAAGATAAATTTTTTATGAACTCCCAAGAACTCAGTGGGTGTAAAAACGATAGGTTTTTCCGAGAATGCTCAATCGGGAAATTTGTACAGCAAACCTGGCTGGAGAAGTTATTGTTGATGTAAGTGGCGGCCTGTCCATTTAAGTTAAAGGACTGTCTAGATTTCCGCGAAAATAGGTCAATTGTTTAAATTTTCACCCTTCTCTCGAACCACGAGTTCTTTTCATTTCCAAGTTGAGCGGTTTCCTGAAGTGTCGGAAGTCCGAATTGTCTCTTAAGGACAGATATTGATGAAGGAGGTTTGTGTGATGGATGTGTGTCGGGTTACAAGACGGGAAAGGAAAAGCATCCTGCTTTTATGGGTGATAGTGAATCTGGTGGTCTGGGCCCTGCTGATGAGACAAACGGTGAATGCCTATGAGGAAGAGGTGCTTGAGCAGAAAGCGTCGATTACTGGTGTCGTGAAATTTTCGGGAATCCTTCCCTCGTCCAGGACTTTTAAAGTCACGATGGGAGGCAATCCCGAATTCTGTCAGACCATTGCGGACAAAAAAGGGTTCATCAATATCCCGAAAGTCCGTGTGTCCTCCAAACAGCGCTTGGCAGATGTGGTCGTTTTTCTTCAAGAGGTTGAACGTGGGAAACCTCTCCCGAAAGAAGGGCCGGTCCTGGCGGTGGACCGATGTCAATTTGAGCCACGAGTCATGGGCGCCTTGGCTGATCAAAACCTCCGTATGGCCATGCGCGATCCCATTCTTCATCAGATTCGTGGGTGGGAGATGTTGGAAAACGGACGTCTCCCTCTTTTTCATATACCCAATTTGGGAGAGGGTGGGGAAGCAACGATTCCACTCAAAGCACGGCGTAGCAGCATTATCAAATGGACATGTGATCAACACAGCTTCATGGAAGGCTGGCTTCTGTTGACAGCGAATCCGTATGTGACTGTATCCGACGACCACGGGGTTTTTCGATTGACGGATATTCCTGCGGGCACACATACGGTCGGAGCCTGGCACCCGGTGCTGGGTTATCAGGAAGCCAAATTGACGCTCATTGCTGGCCGGCAAGAGACCCTCGAGTTGACGTTCGCGTCGCCATCGAACCCATAAGACGTTTTGGGTCAATCGGCTGCTGACCAGGGGATCGATCAATTTCACAAAGACCCTGGCGTGTAAGATTTGAATTTTACAACTGTGATTTTCCTTCTCACAATCTCTCAATGACGGTTTTCTCTTACCGGCCCTCCCATTCCGTCGCCTTCTAACATGAAAGATTCAAAGCCGTTTATTTTTCTTTGTCTCGTCGGCTTTTGCAGTTTTGTCAGTTATGACATGGTGCGCCGACCGGCTTTGGCTTTGTTTGTGGAAAGCTTTGGTGCGGGTCCTTTTCTCGTCGGTCTGCTGGTGGCTGTCTCGACAGTGACCGGGATTGTGCTCAAGCTTCCAATGGGGTTGCTCTCCGATCAGGTCAATCGCCAACGGCTGATGCTCGGAGGTGTTCTGGCCTTTGCGCTCCCCCCCTTTCTCTATCCATTCATCTCGGATCTCTGGACCTTAGGGATTCTCCGGTTGTTTCACGGGTTAGCGACAGCGATGTTTACCCCGCTGGCGTTAGCGATGGTGGGAGAGCTCTTTGCGAAACGTCGTGGCGAAGCCTTTGGCTGGTATACCTCAGCGACCCAAGGCGGTGGCCTCTTGGGTCCCATGATCGGGGGCGCCATCGTCTATCAATATGGATTCGCACCGACCTTTCTCCTAGCCGGATTATTTGGGATGTTCGCATTGATTTTCTTTTGGGGAATCCCTCAGACTTCCACGCCTTCACGGGATCGCCAACATTCTGCGTCGACCGTATGGAAGGAGATGCGGGAAGGGCTCCGTCGAGTCTGTCAGATTCCACCCATTCTCATTACCAGTATTGTGGAAGCTGCGAAGATGATGGGCAACGGCACATTGATGGCGTTTTTGCCATTGTATGGGTTGGTGATCGGATTGAATGCCGCCGAAATCGGGATCTTATTTGGTGTACAGGCGTTAACGTCATTTATCGCTAAACCCGTGATGGGACGAATTTCTGACAGAGGAGTTAGACCACCGCTGATTGTTGGGGGACTTTGTCTGTGCGGATTAATGGTTATGTGCATTCCGCATATTCAAGTGTATGGTCTTTTATTGGCGGTTGCCGGTGCCTTTGGATTTGGCGAAGCCGTAGTGACGTCATCCACCACTGCCCTTGTGGCTGATTTTTCCGAAGGAAAAGACTTGGGGGCGGGGATGGGATTACGGGGGACCATCATGGATATCGGGCATGCAGGAGGGCCGCTTCTGGCGGGAATATTGATCCATGCATTCGGCTATGGAGGCGGTTTTTTCTGTGTGGGGGTCATCTTATTACTGACGGCGGCATTTTTTGGTGCCAGGATGATAGGGATCAAAAAACCGGTTGTGCTATAGTACGCCCTTTACTGAATGGCGGGCAAAGGAGTTGAACACCATGAATGAAGAAATGGGAACCGGTGACCTTATCATCGCGATCGTGGCTGCCCTTGGTGTGGTGGTCTTAGTGGTGGTCTTTGTCGTGGTAGTGAAAATGGTCCTCTTAAATAAAGACGGCGATACCCAATAATGAAATAGGTCTTATATGTTTAGCGGAATTGTTGAGGAAATAGGTGCGATTCAGTCAATTGATAAAGGTTTAGCGGGTGCCAAATTTTCCATTTTGGCCTCTCTGATTTTGGAAGATCTCCAACTGGGAGATAGTATTAGTGTGGCCGGTGCCTGTTTAACGGCAAGCCAGGTGGGTGACCTGGGTTTCTCGGTTGATGTGTCCACCGAAACCTTGAACTGCACCACATTAGGATCCATCCCGGTTGGTACACCGGTCAATTTGGAACGTGCCATGAAACTGAATGCCCGAATGGGAGGGCATCTGGTCACCGGCCATGTCGATGGAATTGGACTCTTGCGTGACCGGCAACAAGATGGAAATGCCATTCAGCTCACCATTGAAGCCCCAGAGGAAATTATCCGGTATTGTGTGGTCAAAGGCTCAATTACTGTGGATGGCATTAGTTTGACCATCAACGCCGTGTCGGACCGATCCATAGCCGTCGCCATCATTCCGCACACCGCCAAAATAACCACCATGGGCCTCAAACAAATTGGAGACCCGGTGAATTTGGAATCCGACTTGATTGGAAAATATGTTGAACGCCTGCTGCAAGCAAGCGGGGCCCTCCCCCCCAAACCCGCCCCAGTGATCGATCGGGATTATCTTCAAAAACGCGGCCTGCTATAGGTTGCTTTCACATTCCATGTCCCAAAATTCTCCACAAAAAACCAAACATCCTCTTTGGCGATTGTTTGCCGTCGTCACCCTCTTTGTGATCGTCATTCCCGCAACGTTGTGGGGCATTGTTCAGCTCTACGAAATTATCTGCGCCTGGTGCGGGTGCTGTAGTGGCATCGATCGTCCACGAACCAGGTAGATGTCACCTGGGTATGTAATGCCATCAATGAGGAGATAAGGTTTTTCTCCTTATGTACTCAAAAAAATTATATCAACCCAAAGATTTCTTATTAACCATTATCCTGGCTGGTGGGGTTTTCACCTTTGATCTTCTGCTTCCACGAGGATTTGCGGAGGAAATGTTGTACACAGGGGTGGTGTTCTTTGCGACACAACGATTGCCACGAAGGATGGTATATGTCGTGGCCATTGGATGCACGGCCCTCACGACCATAGGGTTTGCCCTCACATTTTTCACTTTAGGCGGGGCACCTTCATCATTGAGTTGGCCATTCCGGTTTCCCATCATCAACAGAGCCTTTTGTATTGCCGGTATTTGGGCGATTACCCTGCTGGCTCTCCAACGTAGGCGCGCGCTAGAAGCTCTTCGGACGAGTGAGGATCGATTTGGCTTGGTCGCCGAAAGCATCCAGGATTATGGAATTGTGATGCTGGATCAAGAGGGGAAAGTCGCCAGTTGGAATGCAGGTGCGGCACACATTTTCGGCTATCCCGCAGGAGATGTTCTGGGTCGGCCCCATTCCCTTTTATATCCACCCTTAGCCATTGATTCCGGCGAACCAACGAATTTTCTGAATGAGGCCAGAGCTTTGGGGAGTGTCATGAAGGAGCAATGGTTGGTGCGCAAGAACGGCTCGAGGTTTTGGGGGCATGTGGGCATCACCGTCTTACGTGATGAAAATGATCAACTTCATGGGTTTGCCGCGGTGATGGGGGATCTCACCAAGCGCAAGCAAGAAGAAGATGTGATTCGGGCCTTGCTTCGTCTAAGTGAAAAATTAAATTCCACTTTTATTCTGGAAACGCTTTTGGACGAATTAGTGACAGAAGCCATTCAACTGGTCCAGGCACATGCCGGGTTTGCCGGGTTGGTCTCGGGGGAAATGTTGACGTGTGAAAAATATATTCAAGGTCAGACAGTGGAACTCTGTCATCGTTCGTGGACTCGGGGGCAGGGATTGCCCGGCTGGCTTCTTTTACATAAAACTGCCTATCTGACGAATCGAGCGGAGGAGGACAGACAGATGGATCAGGATTTTCGTCAAGCATTTAATATTCACTCAGCCTTAAGCATTCCAATTCTCGATGCCAAGGATACGCTCTTGGGATGTATTGAAGTGCATAACAAAGACCAGACGAGTGGCTTTACCCATTTTGATCAGCAAACCATGATTGGGGTATCGCAGGTGGCCTCTATTGCCATTCAGAATGCCTTGGCCTACCAACGACTTCAAGAAGCGGAAGCGCTTCATAGCCATCTGTTGGACAAAATTATGACGGCGCAAGAAGACGAGCGGCGTCGGATCAGTCGGGAATTGCATGATGAGATTGGCCAATCTCTGACTTCTCTTCTGGTTGGACTCCGCGCCGCTGAGGATGATCCACGTTCAGAAGGAATGGGAGCACGGGTAAATGATCTACGAAAGATTACAAGTACGACGCTTCAGGAGGTTCAGCGACTGGCAAAAGGTCTGCGTCCCAGCGTGCTGGATGATTTTGGACTTGAGGAAGCCATCGCCCGCTATGGGGCCGAATTTAGTTCGACCTATGGGATAGAGGTGGATGTGGCGCAAAATTGGCAAAGTACGGATCGCCTTTCTCCGGCAGTGGAGACCGCATTGTATCGAATTGTTCAAGAGGCGCTGACGAATGTAGGAAAATATGCCAAGGCCACTACCGTGTCTATACTTCTGCAGCAAACCCCTGGACAGATTCAACTTATCGTGG
>DOFS01000105.1:0-15589 GCA_003523945.1 Nitrospiraceae bacterium
TTGGGACAGGTTTCCATAGTAATGACGCCAGAGATGTCGTCTCGAATCCTTCTGCAACAACACTTCCCCGGGCAATCGGCTATGAGCTGGGAATCCGCAGCCAACCCTGGACCTGGTCGGAGTTCCTGGCAACATTCTGGGTCTTAGATTTGGAGTCCGAACTGCTGTTCGTCGGTGATGAAGGGACCACAGAAGCACGAGGGAAAACCCGTCGGCTTGGGACTGAATTGAGTGCTCGCTTAACCCCCGTGGAGTGGCTCGTCCTTCGGGGAGACATTACTTATACCAATGCCGAATTTCGGAAAACAGGGAATTCCATCCCTTTGGCACCTGAGTTCACCGCGTTTTCATCGGTCACAACCCGCTTCCCAAGTGGACTATCGGGAACGTTGCAAATGTTGACCGTGGGAAGTCGTGCAGGCACGGAAGATACCCGCGTGAAACTGGAGCCCTTTACGATTTTCGACCTTGTTCTTCGCTACAAAATTCCTCTAACGCTACCAACCGGACGCATGGAGGCTTTTTTGAGCATCCGAAATTTGACCGATACCGATTGGCGCCAGGCACAGTTTTATTATGCATCCCGTCTTCCAGGAGAACCCACCGGGGGAGTTGCCGATATTCACTTTGTTCCCGGCACTCCGCGGATGATCATGGGTGGACTCACGTGGTCATTCGGAGCGTAAGGCGGAGAAGCCCCTCGAAGGACATGTGGCCCTCGCCAAAAAAGGACTAATCCGTGCGAAATTGATAAAACCCTTTCTATTCAGCTCACTTATTTTTGATCAAGATTGGCTTGAGCATGTTGAATCCATGGCCTGGCCTCCGGCTCTAACGCAGGAATCAATTCAACCCCCTTATGGAGATCACGCAAACCCTCCTGATAATTTCTTTGTGCCACCCTGACCGCTCCGCGATTCAAATAGGCCGTGCCTAAATTAGGGTTCAGTTCCAGGGCTTTATTGAAATCTTTCAGACTTTCATTAAACATTTTCGCTTCCAGATAAATCCGCCCTCGCATAACATAGGCTTCGGGAAGCTTGGGATTGAGCACCAGCGCTTTGGAGGCATCCATGGCCGCCTTTTCAAGATCCTTTCGTTGAAGATGTGCCGCGGCCCGGTTCGCATAAGCGGCCGGGTCAAAGGGATTTAATTCCAAGGCCTTATCCAGATCAGTCAACCCGCCGTCAAGGTCTCCTAATTGGATACGCAACAATCCTCGATTACTCAGGGCTGACACAAAATTTGGCTCAAGCTCCAAGGCCTTCGTATGATCGGCAAGAGCCCCGGACATATCTCCCTGAACCATCCTGGCCCCTCCACGATTCGTATAGGCCTCCGCCAGGTTCGGCTCGATTTCCAGGGCACGCGTATAGTCGGCAATGGACCCGGAAATATCTCCTATGCGGTATTTGACTAATCCCCGATTGGTATACCCCACGGCAAAATCGGGCTTTAGTTCAACAAACTGATCAAAAGAAACAAGAGCCTCTTGAAATTGCCCTTTCCCATAATGCGTCATCCCGATTCGGTACGCATCTTCCGCTGTGGGTTGAGCCATCGCCGGCCACAGCCCGGATCCGGCACCGACAAAAATACCGGCGACAAGCAATGGTAATGTCCAAGGTATTAAAGACGTGTGATGCTTCTCCTTCATGGCTCTCTCCCTCGAAAGTGGTGGTTCTTGAAACTGTTAGCATTCTGAAAAAATTCAAACAGTACAAACCCTCTCAGGCAGCGTTTCCAAACATCCCAGCAAGACAACATTCCAGCACAGGCTGGCCTTCAACTCACCTAATTGAAAATTTCATTCTCCAGGACATCCGCGCGGAGATCGCTCAATCCCATTTCCTGGATCTTATAGAGAAGGGCCTTGTAACTGATTTGTAAAATTTTAGCGGTCAATGTGCGATTCCAATGAGTCTGTTGCAACGTGTTGAGAATCACTTCCCGCTCAGCCTCACGACTGGCTCTGCGTGAAATTTCTTTCAGGCCGCCCGAATACCCCAGAGGGCGATTCATCACATGTCCGTTCACCTCCACTGACTTGAGCTCTTGCTCAATAATACGAGAGTCCTGCAAAATCACTACCCGCTTCATGAGATTTTCCAGTTCCCTCACGTTCCCTGGCCAAGCATAGTGTTCAAGCTTCCGCCAAATCTCGGAGGCAAAGACCATCTTGGAACGCTGGAATTGACGGGAAAATTTTTCGACAAAATAATTCACCAAACCGTGGATATCCTGGACGCGTTCTCGAAGAGGGGGGATCAACAGACTCATGACCTTGAGCCGGTAATACAAATCCTTCCGGAATTTTCCGGCTTTGACAGCCCCTTCCAGATCCCGATTGGTGGCAACGATGACTCTCACATTCACATGGATATCCTGTGATGAGCCCAGACGGGAAAAATGATTGTCCTCGAGAACATGCAGAAGTTTGGCCTGCATGTGAAGAGGCAAATCCCCAATTTCGTCCAACAGAATAGTTCCCCCATTCGCACATTCAAACTTCCCAGGTTTAGCATTTTGTGCCCCGGTAAACGCTCCGCGTTCATACCCAAATAATTCTGACTCCAACAACTCACCCGGAAGCGCCGCGCAATTGATCTTGATGAACGGCTTTTCTTTTCTTGGTGAAAAAACATGGAGATAGGAGGCCACAACTCCCTTCCCTACTCCACTTTCTCCCTGGAGCAACACCGTGGCATCTGTGTCGATAATTTGCGTGACCAACTTCTCCAACTGTTTCATGCACTCACTTGATGTCCGTGTAAATAGACTTTCGACGCCTGATGAAGGAATCGTTGGCTCCCCGAACAATAACCTTTCCGTCGTGAGGAGCAATGCTTCCGGAGTGGTATGATGGGCTGGGCAACCGGATTCCAGGATCGGGCCCAACCGGTAGGCATGGGGGCACATACCCCCAGGGGTCACCACAATTGTTGCGGTATGAGGGGAATGCTCTTCGACGATGGTGGTTAGAGCCTGACAGTCTGTCTCATCCAGTGCGGAACCAGAGATGACCAGCGACGGCTGCCGGTTTTTGAGAACATTGAGAAGCCTGGCTTCCCGCTGTTCCCAAATAACTTCCTCCCCACGTGATCCGATGATTTGAAAACATTGCTGGAGCTCCGGAGTATAAGGCCCGAAGAATAAAACGGTCCCCATAGAGGGTTCTCCTTTCTTGTGGAACACAAAGGGGGAGTATGATCAAAATTTTCCCCTTTCCGTTCACAAATGAGAGCATGGGTACCCTGTGCTGATAAAAATATAAAGCCCTGTCTACAATGAAAAGCACCGCTATAAAATGCCTGCATACCATAATCGTCACAATCTGTTGTTCATGTTGTTACTCATCGGATACGGTCGGACGACTCAAGGTCACGTTGTTCCGCATTGCCCTGCTAGCTTTTTCCTGCTGATTGGGCTGTGTTCACGCGCAAATTTTTGCAAATATTTGATGATAGATTTGCATGCCCCCTTAACAGGTGAGCTGTTCAATTCTTTGTTTCTTTAATTTGTACGCGTTTTTATATCCAGAAAGAGAAAAAAGAGATACTAGGGTTTATCCTAGTAGAGTAGTAAAAAGGCCCTAGAGTTCAAGATAGTTTCTGACACAAATTATCGAGCCGAAGAAAATTATCCTTTGCCGTTTGGGCTTGGAAACCATACCACCTTGTGACCCACCATCGGTCCTCCCGCGCCATCCCTCCCCTTCCTTGGTTCTTTGATTTCCACCCTTGATGTTCTTTTCCCCCTTCGGTTCATAAGGAAGAACATAACCACGGCAGCAATCTGTATTTATAAACTTCTCATGTGTAAGTTTTTCTTGGTGCTCATTTTTTATTTCCGCCCTTAGCAGGAGATACCAACCAGCTGCCTGGCTAGACTATTTGCGACGATCACGCATTCTGGAGCGTTCATTACATAAAATTTTTACAAAAAAAACAAGTTTATTTCATTTTTTGTTTTTTCGTCTCATGGGTCGCTCCCCCTTCCTTCATTTATTTTGTTATGCAAAAAGATACAGAATTTATCTAATGAGATACATTCTAAGATCTCGTTGTAAATCTCCTTCTCCCTCAACTGCACCATTTCGCCACAATTTTAATGGAGATCGCTGTTGCACATTTTCGGATTCGAAAATGTTTGGGTCCTCATGTCCTACGAGCAATTAAGTAATTAGGAAAAAATTTTCACAATTTATGAAATGAGATTTCCTTTATAAAAATTAGTTCCAGGATAAACTGATTTTTTGACCCCATCCCTTCGTAAAAAAAATTCGTTTCATGGAAATTTTGCGGTATTTTACCTGGAGCCGTGTTTCCGGGATGTTTCTGTACATTAAGGCACATCGCTTGCTTCGCTCATTCGTTACAGGAGCAAGCAGATGACTCAATTCAAATGGCGCCTTATTTCAGTCACAGATAAAAGCTTCCTGGCACGGAGAAAATGTTTCGGAATCTCAACCAAGGTTAGTCGTCTCGATCAAACACGCGTGTGCGATGTTTCTCAAAGGCCAAGAGAAAACAACCCGGGGAAGAGAAAGGAGGCAAGGCAACCCTGAGGTAAATCGGACTTCCGAGAAGTGGCGGAAGTCAGGTTGGCCGTTTTTATTTTTAACATGTTTTTATTTAAGAAGGAGGATGACCATGACAAGAGTTCACACACTTCTCACAGGTATGAGTACATTAGCCTTGGTGGCAGCATTCAGCACTCCAGGGCTCGCCGCCAAAGCCGTCATCAACGATGCCGAGCTCGATCAGGTTACGGCCGCCGGGCAACCCAAAATCGCGATGGCGCAGGCCTATGATGATGCTTATGCGGAGAATTTCCAGAAGTATAGAATAGCTGGAAAAATTCAACAGAATTCTCAAGAGGAACTGAGAGCATTGACTCTGAATAACGTCTTTGGTGAGAACCAGGTTGCCAACGCCACCAACATCCAGTCTGCGGATGGAACCACTGATACCAGCTCGCAAGATAACACTGTTACCCAGAGTTGGGGGGCTGCCAAGGCCATGGACTATGTGAAGGTAGCGGGCGAACGCGGCGGCGATGTCTATGTGAAGTCCGGAAAAGGGTTGATTACACAGATCCAGGCCAATGGCGGAGATGCAGCGGCCGGAAAAATTGGATTCCTCTGGGCATTTGCAGATGAAATCGCCGATGCTCGATCCGAGCATGGCTATGCCGACGCTTACAACGATGTGAAAACGGACATCGCCGGAGTGATTGAGACGGATTCTCAGAAAAATCTCAACGCTCTGACAGTGAACAATGTCTTCGGATTGAATCAAGTAGCTAATGCCCTCAATATCGTTTCCGGTGCGGTCACTGTTCCAGATTTAGCAGCCGGAGGGGCGGCAAGTGGCACACAACAAAGCAATACCGTGAATCAATTCCGGGGAACTCCGGCGAATGCGGCCGATATTGTGGCTAATGCCAAATTGTAAGGTGAACTGGATGTCGTAAAAACTAAGGAGAAGGAAAGCGGGTGAGGGGTCAACAAGCCCTCGCCCGCAATCTTTTCTTCACAACTGTGGAAACATCGCACTCAGGAGAAGTAACCATGATGAAACCAACGCACAATTTTTTTAGGACCTTCACTCTGGTAGGAGCCTTGGCTTTTCTGGCATCTCCAGGGTTTGCCCTTCAAGTGCTCGAAGATGAGGAACTTGATAAGCTTTCTGCTGCAGGGGATCCTGTGGTTCTTGAATCAGAAGGTGCCAAGGGATCGAAAGTGGCCTACGTGGATAGCAGCGTGTTTGAACTCGACTTTTCGGTTCCTCGAGCTCAGGATGGCCTCCGGGCATTGACCATCCAGAACGTCGTGGGTGAATTACAGCTCATGACCAATCTCAATGTGTTGTCTGCGAACGGAAATGTGGCGGGCACCGACCAACGAAACTTTAGCGCACAGAGTTGGGGCAGCACCCTTCCTGATCCGGACACGGTCAAAACTGCCACTGCATACGCTGAAGCAGCCCCTTGTCAGGGTAATGGTGCCTGTGCCGGTGGATCAGGGTTAATTGGCGGACATTCCCCTGGGATTATTGCGGGGGATGCTGAGGCCGTCGTAGCCATTTCTCCGGCCGCCAGTGCTTCGGCCGATGTCATTGTGCGGTCCGAATCCAGTGAGGGAACATCCGAGGCCGCCATTAGCAACAACGCCCAGTTCAAGCTCAAATTCAGTGAATCGGAAGCCCAAAAAGATTTATCAGCATTGTTTTTCAGCAACGTAGTTGGTCGAGCCCAAATGGCCCTAAATCTTAATATCGCTTCCGGCGGATTGGGCTTGATCCCGGGTTCGCAAGATACCTTTGCCAACCCCATCTCGGGAGATACCACAGGCGTGGTGAAACAAGTCAACACAGGCATTCAGTTCCGAGGAACACCGATGGTGGCCTCCACCGGCACCACAGGATCATTTGACACCAGTATTGCTCACGCGAACCGATAAGCTCATTCGAGAAACGAAGGATTACCTATCATGAGAAGCCTTGTTGTTTCTCTTGTCATTACAGGATACAGCATGTTGTTTGGTCTGGGCCTCTCTCCCGGTTTCGGGGCCCAGATCCTGACGGACGCCGAGCTTGATGATATTACCGCAGCCGGGTCATTCTCCGTTGAGATTATTCCTCCTTCCGCCCTGGCGGCCCCAAGAGCTCCGATTTCTGCGACTGGAGCGACTGCGCCGACCGCTCCTACCACTCCCATGGCCATCCGAACGGCATCGGCGGCCATTCAAGCGGCCTCGGCGGCACTCAACGCGGCTTCCACGCTCAATAATAATTCGCAAGGCGTGCCCGTCGCGGCCAAGGCGGTCCAGGCGGCCTCAGCCGCTCTGGACACCATTTCTGCTTATAATGGGGTCACAGCCGTCAATGCGGCCACGGATGCTCTTCAAGCGGCTACATCGGCCGTAAAAAATCTAAACCTGGATCCTAAAACGGCCAGTCCTTCCATCGTAGCCGCCTCTAAGGACCTTGAAACAGCCAATACCAATCTTGTCCAAAATTCGGTGCAAAGTGGAAACACGGCCATTGGGGCCGCTTCCGCTGCTCTCAAGGCAGCCTCAGCCGCCTTGGAAGCGACCCCAGCCCAGAATGGGTTGGAAGCACATGCTCCTGCCCCGGCTATCATTGCCGCCGCCGACGCGGTCAAAGCCGCATCGTCCGCCATTCATGCGGCCTCAACTCTCAACAGTAGCGGAAATACGATGGGGTCGCCTCAAGGCGTGAGTGCTCTTAGTTCAGGGAAATTAGATCCAGGGGAATTAATTGACCCGGCATTACTGACGGAAACTCCTGGAGTGAGATTCACCTTTGATGCCGGAGGAGGCACGACGGGGACAGGGACCGCACAAGTTCCACCCAGTGGGCCTTCCCTGAATGCCAATAATCCCAATCTCACGTTTAGCGGGAATCCCATTCTGTCGGGTAACGCGTTTCAAGTACAAAACATGCTCCTTAATATGAATATTTGCGTTCAATGCCGAGCGAGCGGACACATTGTTCAAACGGGAAATGGATTTGTCTTTCCAATTACGGTTCAATAACATCATGAATCATTTGGGCCTCAAATCAGGAATCATCTTCTGTCTGGTCTGGATTTTCGGGGCGGGAGTACCCGCCCTGGGGGCGGATGTGAGTCTCCTCCTTGATGGAGGGACCACTCGTGTGGGGAAACGGGTCAAAAGTATGCTGGAACTTCGTCGGGAAAATGTCATCCTCCAGAATTTGGATTTCTCCTGCGGAGCTGCGGCGCTGGCGACGGTTTTACGATACGGGTTTGGCGAAGATACGTCGGAACGAGAATTAATCTCCCTGATTTTCGTGTTTGGACAGACCCCGGAAAAAGGCGTGAAAAAATATTTCAAGCGGCAAGGATTTACCTTGTTGGACCTCAAACGGGCGGCTCGCGCCAAAGGTTTCCCCAGTGTGGGTTATAAGGGAATGACCTTTGAGGAGCTGATTGAGACATTGGAAGAGGAGCGATTACCAATTCTGGTTCCGGTCCGGCCGATGGACTATAACCATTTTGTGGTGGTGAAAGGGGTCATCGGAAACCGGGTGTATTTTGCTGATCCAGCCTTTGGCAATAAAACCATGACCGTCAGCCAATTCACAGATGTCTGGATTGATGGCATTGGTTTTATTGTCAAAGCCCGTCCTGACATGGTAAAAAACAGCGGTCGTCACGTAGTCCAGTCTGATGAAGAACTGGAACTAATCACGGCAGGGGGATCAACAGCGATTAAAGAAATCGAAGAGTCGCCCCCATCCGACACTTTACTGGACGTCACCTCAACCAGGGACTCTGTCGATTATTGGCGGATCCAAAAGTTTATGATTCCAGTCGCTCCCCACCTCTCACCCAATCTGACTCCCACCATTCAAACGACAGATGGTCAGAATTTGATCTCCACCTTCCAGGTCCAGGGATTTCAGGGTGCGCTCCAACTGGGCCGTCCATCCGGAAACTTCCTTGATTTCTCACCACCGCCAGGTCAAGCCCTAAGTAGCGGAAATTAAGTGAGAAGCCCAGGGAAGACATCAAGAAAAGGTGTCTTTCTTTTTTTATCATTGGTGATCCTGGAATTCTTTTTTCTACACGGGCCGGCATTCAGCCAGGAGCCAGCTACACCACCACCTACCCTTCAACAATCAAGCGAGACCACTTCTCCGTCTCCTTCCACTCCACCCGTCTCTTCTCCCACGGCCCAGCCCGTTACCCCCACCGTCCCCCAAGAAGTCCCGCAGGTTTCAGCAGACAGTGAGGAGGAATCAGAACGAGAAGTCACCAGAATTCCACTCGTAGGTGTCGAGAGAGGCGGCGTCCTGCTCCAAAAAGATCAATTGGTCCTTGAACCGGCACTGACGTATACCTTTGGTACGAATACACGATTAATTGTGAGCGGATTTAGTGTCCTGCCTCTGATTGTCTTAGGTGATTTGGAATCTGAAAAAACCACTTCCCAAACCACTACGCCCGCATTAGGGTTCCGGTATGGCCTGATGAGAGGGCTTCAAATAGATGGACGTCTGCCCCTTGTGTACCAGACCATCACCCGTCTCCGGGTGTCCACCGAAACGACCGGACAGGTGGAGGAAAGCTCAGAAGAATGGGGCATTGGAGATATCTCTTTTGCTCTCAGCTATCAATTTCTTTACGAACAGGGTTGGTACCCAGATATGGTTGTGAGAATTGGAGCAACCGCTCCAACCGGACGAAGCCAATTTGACATTTTCGAAAATATTGCCGCAAGAGGTCCCATCTCGAATGTCGAGGAATTTCTCACCCGTTTGAATGATGAAGGGGCGGCCTTGGGAACGGGCCGATGGTTCATCGACACGAGCATCTCGGGTGTGAAAGCCTTGGACCCGGCTATTCTTTTTGGATCATTGGGTTATAGTTATTCGCCACCGGTCTCCGAAACGTTGATTCGCATCACGGCCAACGCCGTCGGAGAAGGGATAGCGCTTATTCCCGAACCGATTCAAGCAGGGCTCGGCCCGGTCAATCAGATTAGCCAAAACCTGGGAATGGCCATTGCGCTCAACAACCGTGTATCGATGAATTTTTCCTTTTCCAATCTGGTTCGGTTTGCAACAAAAGTTGACGGTCAAAAAGTACCTGACTCCAACATCCATGTGAGCACTCTCAATATGGGGTTCAACGTGGCTATCACTTCGCAGGTGACAACCAATGTCTCCGGTGCCATAGGGCTGACCCCTGATGCACCAGACTTTGCCTTTACACTGACAACCCCCATCTCAATCACTCACCCATTCGATCGCTCCATCAAATGGCTGAGCAGTCTGTTTTCCACTTCCGCCCCACCTCCGGAAGGTCAGGAGCCAACGGCTCAATAAGGCGTTTAGTCCGAGATTTCAAGGCTTCATTTCCCCGAGTGACACAACTTCGCTCGACTGCCCCACTTGTAAAGCTTCCACCCATTTTCCCGTGTATGGCGTTCACTGTTATTGATGTGTAATCTAATGTCTGCGAGATTGCCAGTCTCCATAAAATGAGGTTCATTGAAGTACGCAACCTCACGTCCCTGGCACTGGAAAATCAAGAGGATATTATCCTCTCAACAATTACATGACCGACCCATCGTTGTGTATTGAGTGTTAGGCTTTGGATGGAGAGAGCGACACGCATATAATAATTCCAGCACGGTCATTTTCCTCAGGTGCATTTCCATAGACAGTGTTTCTCTACCGCACATTATTGTGGTCAGCTTGATGCTGGACATGGCCGGATAGGCTGGGATCAATCTGCTCGCTCTGCATACGAGGTTCGATTTTAGGAATGAGTCTTTTCACTCCGGTCTTGGCCATTCCTAATTGGTATTTGAGTAAATTCATTCGCCGGGATAGCCGAAGAAGAATCGAGACATGAAAAAGGGCTTTCCAGGAATCACTCGCATCCCGGAAAGCCCTAGTAATTTTGAGGAGCAGGAACGCTTATTCTTTGTGCATGTGTTGTGCCAGATAATTTTCCACACCCACCTGCTTAATCGTTTCCAATTGCGTTTCGATCCAATCAATATGCTCTTCTTCACTCTTAATAATAGATTCCAATTTTGCCCGAGTGGTGTAATCTCCGACACTGGCGCAATGCGTAATCGCCTCGGTGAGCAGGGTAACCGCCTCCCGTTCCAATGCCAGATCTGATTTGAATTGCTCAGGCACCTTCTCTCCGATATTAAGAGTCCCCAGGCGCTGTAAGTTGGGAACTCCCTCTAAATACAGAATATGCTCGATAAGTTCTTCCGCATGCTTCATTTCATCGATCGAATGCTTTCTGATTTCATTATGCAGTTGTTCGTATCCCCAGTTTCCACACATTTCGCCGTGCAGAAAATATTGATTGATCGCAGTTAATTCATTGGTCAGAATTTTATTAAGAAAATCAACGACACCCTTTTTCGCCTTCATAGAAGTCCTCCTTTATTGAAAATTGTCTCAGACTTGAGAAATTAAGATTGATGTTTCAATCAATTTTATTATTTTATCGGTCCAGCTTCGTTATGGTCAATGGTTTTATTTAGGGAAAATCAATTAATATCGATTTCCTTTCTCAACTTCGTTGATTCGAATGTTCATCTTCAACAATTAATGTCCGGGGGATATTTCTCCACACAGATTTTTTCTTATCTCTCTAATTACAATCCTCACTCAACTCTCACGGCGGTCCCGCTAATACTGACCATCAACATACTCCCGGTTTCCCCCATGACTTCATAGTCCAAATCGATTCCGACAATGGCATTGGCTCCTACCCTCAAGGCTTCCTCCTGAATTTCCTGAAAGGCGATCTCCCGCGCCCGTCGCAACTCTTTTTCATAGGCCCCTGATCGGCCGCCAACAATGTCACGGATATTAGCAAAAAAATCTTTAAAAAAATTCGTGCCTAAAATAGCTTCGCCGGCGACAACGCCTAAATAGTCTTTAATCTGATGGCCTTCAACATTGGGCGTAGTTGTCAGAATCATGTCCTCTCCCTCCTTTTACCTGAGTAGCAAATGCTTCTCAGATACTCTGTTAATTGATGTCCATGAAATGTTCGACGTGGGCGCTCCCCTCACAATTTCTCCACAACCAGCGCGTGCATGATCGCGTTATGGGAGCGCGACCAAGGGTCGCGAAAGATATAGAGAAAAAATTTTCATCTCTGATCTCAGGATTTTACCCTGGACATCTTGGTGACCCAACCCGTGGTAGGAGTTTCATCGTTCACTACTATGCCCACCAAATGAGCAATCTGCTGAACGCATTCTCTCCCTTGCCTTTCAATCGGATCCTAACGATTTATCCACATACTTGTGCCCATTTTTTCTGGATTACTTTTTTCCATTTCTTCACATGATTTCTTCAATTTATTCTTGCAATTTTCAAAAAATTCAGAAACCGGACACTGCGTGGTTTTTCGCATAGTGATTTCATTTGACTTCACTCGAGGTGCTCATTAGAATTTTTAGGGAAGGACCATATGAGTGCCAGCACAATTCGTTCATCTTCATCTTCACACCCAGTATAGCCTCCTCGACGGGGCCAACCAACTCACACCCCTGTTCCAACAGGTGAAGAATTTTGGAATGCCCGCCGTCGCCATGACCGACCATGGCAATCTCTTTGGCGCCATTGATTTTTATCAAAAAGCCAAAGCTCATGACGTGAAACCCATCATCGGATGTGAAGCTTATATGGCTCCAGGCAGCCGCACTCAACGAGCAGGACACCTTGCGCATAACGAGTATTTTCACCTGATTCTTCTTGCCACCAATCAAGTCGGTTATCACAACCTGATCAAACTCTCCAGCAAGGCCTATCTTGAAGGTTTTTATTATAAGCCTCGCATGGACAAGGAATTATTACAGGAACATCAGGAAGGTCTCATTGCCCTCTCAGGATGTTTGAGCGGAGAAGTGCCTCAGCTCATTAACCACCAGGATATGGAAGGGGCTCTTCGGGTGGCAGATGAGTATCGATCAATATTTGGAAAGGACCGCTATTACCTGGAGGTTCAGGCTAACGGTTTGGACCATCAACTTATTGCGAACCGGGGGTTACTGGAGATTCATAAGAAGCTTGGGATTCCGCTGGTGGGCACGAACGATTGTCATTATCTCAATAAACGAGATGCGCGTCCCCATGAAATCATGTTGTGTCTTCAAACGGGAAAAACGCTCAAAGATCCCAACCGGATGAAGTTCGACACCGATCAGTTATATGTGAAATCCACCGAAGAAATGATCGCGGAGTTTGCCGAATTCAACCGCGCCGTCTTGAATACCACCCAAGTGGCCGAGCAGTGCGATCTTCAATTGGAGTTTGGAACATCCTATCTGCCCGATTATCAGGTTCCTGAAGGCCAAACCCATGACTCGTACCTTCAACACCTTGCAGAGGAAGGCCTTCGAGCCCGTTTACGAGAACGCCCAACGTCCATCCCATTCGAGCTCTACCAGGAGCGACTGCACACCGAACTCGCCGTCCTGAATGCCATGGGATATGCCGGGTACTTTTTGGTGGTGTGGGATATCATCAATTTTGCCAGATCCCGCAAGATTCCGGTCGGCCCCGGGCGCGGATCCGCGGCCGGCAGCCTTGTGGCGTATGCCCTCCGAATCACGGACCTTGATCCCCTCACCTACAACCTGCTCTTTGAACGGTTCCTCAACCCCGAACGTGTCACTATGCCTGATATCGACATGGACTTTTGCATGGATCGTCGTGGCGAAGTCATCAACTACGTCATTGAGAAATACGGTGAGGAGCATGTCTGCCAAATCATTACCTTTGGCACCCTGGGCGCCAAAGCTGCCATCCGGGATGTCGGGAGAGTCATGGACTTCCCCTATGCGGAAGTTGACCGTGTCGCGAAGTTGGTTCCGACCCAACTCAACATCACCCTTCAAGATGCTCTGAAACAAGAACCGCGCCTTCAGGAACTTGTCGATCAAGATGCCAAAATGAAGGAACTCATGGATACAGCCATGGCCTTGGAAGGCCTGGCACGACACGCCTCGACTCATGCCGCCGGTGTGGTCATTTCGCAAAAACCTCTCATGGATCATGTGCCGCTCTACAAAACGAGCAACGACGAAATCGTGACCCAATACACCATGACGGACCTGGAAAAAGTCGGATTGGTGAAGTTCGATTTTCTGGGGCTCAAAACCCTGACGATGATTCATGACGCGGTCAGGATGGTCAATGCCCAGCATCCGGATGAACCTCTATTGGACATCAACAATCTGCCCTTGAATGATGTGCAGACGTTTGAGTTGCTCAGCTCTGGAAAAACTTCAGGAATTTTCCAGCTGGAAAGTTCGGGCATGCGAAACCTGTTGGTCAAAATCAAACCCGAAACGTTTGAAGACCTGATCGCCATCCTCGCGCTCTATCGTCCTGGCCCGCTAGAGAGCGGCATGGTGGACGATTTCATTAAACGAAAACGCGACGCCTCCCAAATTGTCTATGACCCCCCACAATTAGAACCCATTCTCAAAGAAACCTACGGGGTAATCGTCTACCAGGAACAGGTCATGGCCGTCGCCAACCAGTTAGCCGGATTTTCATTAGGACAAGCCGACTTGCTCCGCCGGGCGATGGGCAAGAAAAAACATGAAGAAATGGCCAAACAAAAGGAATTGTTTGTCTCGGGTGCCAAAGAGAAAGGAATCCCGAACAAACTCTCCGAGAAATTATTTGATCAAATGGCTTTTTTCGCAGGGTACGGATTCAACAAGTCTCACTCAGCCGCCTATGCGGTGGTCACCTACCAAACCGCTTACCTCAAAGCCCATTTTCCCACTGAATTTATGGCGGCCTTACTGACCTCTGAAATGGGAAATACGGACAAGATGGTCGGCTATTTTACCGAATGCCGTGAATTGGGGGTCCACATTCTACCGCCGGATGCCAACCAAAGTTTGAAAAATTTCAGCGTCGTGCCTGAGGGTATCCGATTTGGGCTGGTGGCGATTAAAAACGTCGGGGGAAACGCCGTGGACGTGATTTTAGAATCACGAGACTCGGAAGGCCCATTTTCCTCTTTTATCGATTTTTGTTGCCGCATTGATTCACAGAAGGTCAACAAACGCGTGTTGGAAGGACTCATTAAGGTCGGGGCATTCGATTCCATGGGGCTCTCGCGTGCCAGTGTGTTTCAGGTCCTGGATGAAGCCCTGGACCATGCCTCGACGGTACAACGCAACAAACGGGAGGGGCAAACCAGTCTGTTTGAAATGCTGGATCCGGAACCCGCAAAACCAAAGCAGGACGGCTTTGGTTTCGTCATCCCACAGATTCCCGAATGGTCTCAGAATGACTTACTCAAATACGAAAGAGAGCTGACCGGCTTTTACATCACCGCGCATCCTCTCAACCGTCACAGTGTGGGGATTACCCATTTCTCTACCTGCTCTACCCAATCGATTCGCGACGTGGGCGACGGACGCGAGGTCAAGGTCTGCGGGGTCATCTCAGGCCTCAAAATTACGACGACCAAAAAAGGCAACAGGATGGCCTACGCCCAATTGGAAGACTTGCATGGAACCGTAGAAGCTATTATTTTCCCTGAAACCTTTAAACACCACGAAGAATTATTAGGTCCGGAATCGGTTGTTCGGATTACCGGGACGGTTGACCTGATGGATAACGGCGCCCGCATCAAAGCCACCAGAATCGAATCGCTCACTCAATTAGAAAATGAAACGGTGAAGCATGTGACGCTCCAGGTCCACGAACAGGACGTTCTCCCTCACCATCTGCTAGACTTAAAGGACATATTCGAGCGCCATCGCGGGCCGACCCCTATTTCGTTGGCGTTTCACTTGCATCCCAATGTAACGGCCAGCATGTCAGGATTATCGAATATCGGTATTGCTCCGTCCCCGGAGTTTTTAGAAGAAGTGGAACATCTCCTCGGCGCATCCACGGTCACCTTCCAATAATTTCCCTCTACCAAGGAGCCTGTCCGTGCGTGAATACCTGGATTTTGAAAAACCCCTGAAGGAACTTGAAGAACGCATTGCCAAGTTGGTGAAATCAAAATCCAAAAAGGTCTCGGT
>DOFS01000105.1:15733-18250 GCA_003523945.1 Nitrospiraceae bacterium
TCAAATCAACCGAACAACTGGCAAGCCTTGAGCGTGAGATTTTTGACAATCTCTCGGCATGGCAACATAGCCAAATCGCCAGACACCCCCAGCGCCCTTCAATCACGGATTATCTGGAGCATATGACGGAAGATTTCGTGGAACTCCATGGTGATCGATTGTTCGGCGACGACCACGCCATTATTGGAGGATTTGCCACATGGAAAGGCCGCTCCATCATGGCCATCGGCCATGAGAAAGGGAAGTCTCTGAAGGAGCGCATGCGCCGAAATTTTGGCATGGCCAAACCAGAAGGCTACCGAAAGGCATTACGTCTCATGAAGTTAGCGGAGCGTTTCAACCGGCCAATCATCACATTTATCGACACTCCAGGAGCGTACCCCGGCGTCGATGCCGAGCAGCGAGGGCAAGCCGAAGCCATTGCCAAGAATTTACTGGAGATGTCCAGATTGCAGGTGCCGATTCTTGCCGTGGTTACCGGAGAAGGAGGTAGTGGAGGGGCATTGGCCTTAGGTGTCGCAGATCGGGTTCTGATGCTCGAACATGCGATTTATTCGGTAATTTCTCCGGAGGGCTGCGCGGCAATTCTGTGGGGAGATGCCTCAAAATCCGCCGATGCCGCGACGGCCTTACGAATGACAGGACCGGAATTACGTAAACTCAATATCATTGAAGAAATCATTCCTGAACCCATGGGAGGGGCCCATCGGGATGTGAAAACCATGGCCGACCGAGTTTCCCAGGCACTCGATACGCATTTCTTGCAACTGCAGAAATTGTCGACAGCAGCACTTCGAAAACAACGCGAGACCAAATTCCGGAATCTGGGGGCCTTTGGCCCTTCTCAGACAGCACCGAAACAGGTAAAGACGGTCAACTCGTGACTGTCATAAATCTGTTCCCGTTTTCGAACTACCATAAAGCCAATATGATGAATCTCTTTCGGCCTGTTCGTAGGTTCTCCATGTGGTTGGTCGTATTCCCCCCTTAAACAACGAAGACCACGTTTTGCAGTCGCATTATTTTTGTGTCTTAAACAACCGACACCATTTACTGAGAGCCTTCGTCCCAAACGATGATCCTCCTGCTGATCAGGGAAAACCCCCAAACTGTTAGGGGAGGAACCCCGGGCTACGATATGCTCGACCGTCAATACGGAAGACTAGTTCGATGAAGATGAGGGAGGATTCAAATTGTCTGGGGGAGGTTCCCACTGCTGTAACCGCTCAACTAAAGGGCGGGCTTCGGGAGTCGATTCACGTGTGGGTTCGCTTGGAGGATGATCCCAGGTCAATTCAACAAAACCATGCTCCTCGAAGGTCTGTCGAATGACTTGGACCAAGGCCTCCAGGGTGACTTCATCACTGAGTGTCAAATCCAGGACCCGCTCTTGTGTCTTTACCGGCGGAGGACTCTCATGCATCAATGCCCAACACCGATTGAAAACCGTTTCTCTCACAGAATGTGGGGCATTCATCGTTTCGAGATCTGACGTACACAGCGCCAAAACCATGAGGACAAACTGAATATCGGGCAGCTCGGGATTGAAGAGATCTAGTCGTTGCATGGCTCCAATGGTACCTCTGATCCCACATGGCTGACAAGCATATGACTCAGCACCATGATCAAAAAGCCTTTGCGAAATTAGTCGACCGGATCGGGCCTGACCATGCAAGCCAACGCATGGAAATGCAGGCCCATTATTCGGCTCTCCTGTTAAAAGGCTATCACCTCCACGTCCACATGGAGGAATTCCCAGCTATTGCCTGGCTTATCAAAACTTTCTTGAAAACGACCGGAATTTGGCCATTAGCGGTAAAGAATACGTCACAATATCGAATAGTCGAACACCCCGTCCCGATTCCTCATCTTCCCAAGTCCTTTGATGGATTTCGTATTGTGCATTTGTCAGACCTTCATATCGAAGGGATGATTGATAAAGGGCATGCCCTTCAGGCCACTTTGTCCACCCTGCATTACGACCTGTGCGTCATGACCGGTGATTTTCGCTTTCTCACGTATGGACATTATGACAAGACACTGACACTCATGGAGTCCCTGGTCCACACGATCCAGGCTCCGTATGGTGTCACCGGCATTTTGGGGAATCACGATTGGCTGGAAATGGTACCGGGCCTTGAGCGGTGTGGGATTCGAATGCTGCTCAATGAAGCCCAGGCTCTGGAGAAAGGGTCCGATACGATATGGCTTCTCGGATTAGATGATGTCCATTATTACGAAACCGGTGACCTGAAAAAAGCCGTGCGCCTCGCACCAACCGAGGCCGTCCGAATTCTCTTAGTACATTCTCCGGAGATTATTCCTGAAGCCTCAGCAGCCGGAATGGACCTCTACCTCTGTGGCCATTCGCATGGCGGCCAAATCTGCTTGCCTGGAGGCCAACCCATCCTCACTCACTGCCGATGCCCCAGGGCCTACAAGGCAGGTCCATGGCAATACCATTCCATGCGAGGATACACCTCTCGAGGTGTCGGCACGTCCCTGTTTCCCATACGA
>DOFS01000437.1:0-1557 GCA_003523945.1 Nitrospiraceae bacterium
CTTGGTATCACGGCCAGTTATATATACCTCACGGCAATAGTGATGGGAGGCAGTGGCTGGATGTGAACATCCAGCCATGGCCTATCTCTCAATACGGTCAGCCCATTCCCTGAAAAAATGGGCTGGCACGCACGCGTTTCACATTCCCTTTTCAAAAAAGCAAAAAACTCTAAAATACCCTGAGTCGTTTGAAATGCGGTTCGGGAATTTTTGGTGAAAAACGAGGCGCTCTTGCGTAAACGCTGCCGCGACGTGGCTCTCAATCCCGTCCGGGCGTCACTTGTGACGCATCCCCGACAGTAGGCATGAAGCCGGCGCAGCGACCGCCTTGTTTTTTTGTTTCATCCGCACACATCCCACTACAAAAAAATTGGTTCTGTGATCTTTCTATGGCAGATAAATTCACTTGGGCCAACTGCCTCAATAAGATCGAAGAAGCAGGAGAGAATAAACCTGGCTGGAGTGAGTGGTCGGAATGCCCGACTGGACAAATAGCCACTGGTGTTCGTGCTTATTATGGAGAGGACAAATATTTTACGGGCCTGAAACTTACTTGCCAAAGTGTGGCATCCCGTCGCGTAGAGTCTCCGCCTATCAAGGATGCCAGCGGCTATTAGCCTTTCCGTTGCGACAAAAGCGTTCAGGTCTTGCCATCACACATGAGAGCCCAACAATCCTGCCCTACTCGCCCATATGATCGATCGCGAGGGGTAGCTCTGTTACACCTTCTGCCTTGGAACCTTCGTGTCCCAGGGTCGTGGCGGACCACGGCCCTGGGACCAACTCACGGGTCAGATGTATGTGAGTGAGGAGGAGTTTGTGGGACAGCATCAGTCCAATCCGATACTGCGGGACATTCCCCTTCGGCACACGCAGGCGCACCGACCGCGGATAGGTTATAGCAAAACCTAAGCCTTTAGCAGAACCGGCAGGCGGTTGATCAAGATGGGGATACCAGAGACATTCCCGGGTAGTATCGTCGCGCGCGGTCCACACACCTCCTGGCGCATTGCCCTGCTGTTCAACTGTGTCCACCAGTTCGAGGCAGGATTGGAAATGAACAACCCCTTTTTTCTAGACCAATTCGGTTCCGTGCATTCGTGCGAACAGCTCCCAATCAAAGGGTTTGGGTGCCACCGCATGCAGGGGAATCGGTTGAATGTTTCCGGGATCCCGGTAGGCTAACATACATCCAATGACGTGTTCGGGCTGTTCGATCAAGCGCCGGATGGCCTCATAGGCAAAGAGTTGAGCCATGGTTTTGTCCACCGGAGTCGGGAAAGCCCCTCGCAGCGTATGGCCAAGAATGGTGGCCTTGGTCGCCACCGAAAGAGGATAATGCCCCGATCGCGCTTGCAGGTGGGTCCACTGGGATATTCTACTGCCGACATAATCTACCAGGCCATGGACCCCGCCCTCAGGATGATGATGGTGCGGCGTGCGCTCGGCCACAATAATAATGTGGCTTTTATTCCTCACCCCCAACGTCTGTTTCAGTGTGCCCAGAATGACCTCCTCGATGTAGGCATCCGGATCAGGATGTTCATTGACCAGGAG
>DOFS01000437.1:1740-2920 GCA_003523945.1 Nitrospiraceae bacterium
ACTTCCACAAAAAACACACTCCCCATGGCCGCACTGGTCGCTTTCAGCGACTCGATGGATTGGTTGGCCAGGGCCACAGCCGATTGGAGGCCGAGTGAGGTCGTTCCGGCGATATTGTCGTCGATCGAACCAGGGATCCCCACGACCTGTATGCCAAACCGTTCATAGATGGCGCGAGCCCCGCGCATGCTTCCGTCACCGCCCATCACGATTAGCGCCCCATCCTCCATGTACGGTTTGAGATGATGAATGGCGGCCAGTTGGGCCTCCTCATCTTTAAAATCTTCAAACCGGCTGCTGCCGATCGGGCTACTGGCGTGATTGCTCATGCCACGTGTGTCCTGCTCCGTGACCAACTCAATCCAATTATTTGCCAATCCCAAAAATCCATGTTGCACGAAATACACTTCCAGCCCTAATCGATTTCCTGTCACGCGGAGCTCCTTCAATGCCGCACCGGCTCCGGCAAAATCCCCTCCGGAGACAAGGGCCACAATCCGCCGAATTTGCCGGGGTTTCAGGGTCACCTGTTCCCGGCGGCCTTGTTCCACGGACATCCAGGCCTCCCGGACCGCCCTTTCTCGTTCTGAAAGACCGACGGCCGTGGAATAGCCTGACAATTGCCCATGCTCATAGGTGAGGAGGACGACGTTATCTTGTCCTTCCTTATAGGCGCCAAATTCTGAAAACGCTTCACTAAACGGACGAGGATCAAGAAAAATTAAGAGCGCCCGCAAGGTTGAACTGTGCGTGTACAAACACAACACTTTTCCCTGGTGGGTCTGGCCCAACTGATGAAACCCATCAACCAACTCCACATAGAGTTCAAAGAACGAGTGGCCTCCCGGATAACTGTACAGCGGATGTTTAATCAGACGCTGGGCCGTCTTCGCCTCGACCCCAAAGGCCTTGGCCGCTTCTTCAATTTCAATCGTTTTCTCAATACCGGTGGCCCATCCAAAGTCTTGTGATTCTAACGCCCATTCAGTGATGGGCTGGGTAGCCCCGGCTGTCTCGGGAGACAGGATGGAGACGACCCGTTCAAAAAGCTGCCGGGTATTGGGACTCTGACTCACCATGTGGACAAACGATTCCGAATCAAGGTAGTTGTCCAGATGGAGATAGTCCAGTTGTTTTCCCACCAAGCCTACCGTCCGAGCAAGGGCGGTGCCGATGGCGT
>DOFS01000453.1:0-8304 GCA_003523945.1 Nitrospiraceae bacterium
GCAAATCCAGGACATCTTTTTGAGGGTCATACGAAAATTTCCCCTCTTGATAGTTGGTCCAAATCCGAATCAGTTTTTTCTCGGCAATGTTGGCGGCGATCGCCATGGATTGATCCGGAGTGGGCCAGGCTGCATGGACGTTTTTTCCTGTCGAGATGCATGCGGAAGGTTTTTTGGATGCCGTGTCCATAACAAGCACATGACCGGATAAAAATGATATGAGTGCGTGCTTCTGATCTTTGGTGACAAAGATCATATGAGGTCGTCGAACATTTTTCTGTGTGGATTTCTGGCAGAAATCATTTGTCTCTTTGGCGACGTCAAGGGTGAGGGTCGGTTTGGTCATGGCAGGATCAGCGGCGAGTTGCGCGCCATCATATACATACAGAAAACCTCCACTTTCTTTAGCCGTGTCGGATTGGTCGGCCACCCACACTTCATAGGCCTCCACGGAGGAAATGCCCCAGCTCACAACAAAGCTCAACATGATTCCAAGCTTCAAGAAGTTTTTCTTCATCATGGTGGCCCCCTTTGTTATGTCCGATTACATTATCCCATTTTATTTTTTTCCTGATTCTTTGGGATTTCCAAATGATCTCACGTACAATATCACATACCAAGCTTCTTCTTCAGTCAAGACCAGCGGGATGAACGAGGCCATATCCGTCCCCGGGCTGCCATTTTGCAGAATCCAAAAGAGTTCCCCATCGCTACGAGCAGCCTGCCAGGTCTTGTCCGTGAAATTCCGCGGTAGTTTTCCCCTCAACCCTGGGATATTGCCCAACCCTTTGCCATCGGGGCCATGACAGGTGACGCAAAATGCCTTACCGTGAAAAATATGTTTGCCCTTCTCAATATTTTCGGATGTTGAAGATATGGGATTTACCCACGATCGCGCTTCTTGAATCTGATCCTGAGGAACCCGTGGTTTTAACACTTCAAGGTCAGCGGCTTCACTGGCGAAAGACCAGAAACTTTGAAATATGAAAACCCCCACCCAGAGCCCTCCTAATTTCCCACGTATCACAAGCGCTCCTTAAGCTATGCTGTTTATAAAAATACAGGGAGAGCGACAGACTGCTCTCCCTGGGGCGTTAGGTTATTCTGTTCGGAAGACGTGACCAAGGGAGGTAGGTATCGAGACAGCCCCATCTGGAACCACCTGATCCTTGCCCCAGAGGTGGAAAATGACCCCATCGGTTTTCCCAGCGGCTTCTGCCAGTGCTTTGACCTTGGCAGGGTCTTCAACATCAAGGATTTGTACACGCCCGGTATCGATTTCGACCTGATGATCATGAAAGGCGCGATTCCATTGAACCAAGGGGACATTTTTGCGTGCGAGGTCTTTGGCAATAAAGTATTCAATAGCCACGAGTTTAGCGTTGGGATCGGTGGACTCATATAACTGACATTGCAACAGTTCATCCGAAATGCCTTTACAGTAATGATGGTATGGTCCACCCACGGTCCCATCCGCCATCATATGGGGGGCTTGGATGTGAATATCATAGCCATCTGTCGGGCTTTTCCCCTCGCTCATGGCTGGAGTGGTCATACACCCCATGGCCAAAAGACTCAATGCCCCCATCATGAACATTGTACGAATCGAATGACGCATAGCAACCTCCTGTATGTTGATCGTTAATGACCCTCCAACCACATGGAAGGTCTTGGGAACCCGGTGAAATTCGCCGCATACTACCATGGGGTTTTATTAACGACCATTATTTGACGTCAAGGCTCATAATGACAAACGGCTTATTCAGTTGACTTCCCTGATGCGGTTCAACGTAGCTGCCGTCATAGTAGTACCATTGGAGGGGTTTCATTTCGCCGAGTTTCTCCGGATGCCGTGGCAATTTGGCCACATCCAGCCCGGTAGCGATAAATTGTTCGGGGTTAATGTAGTACACGATATCTTCGGTCGTTTGTTCGGGGTGTTGGTTGAAATGCACCATATTGTGCTTGGACACGGTTTCCAGCATGCACATTTCCCCACTGGCCTTGGTGGCGTCGATGGCTTTTAACTTGGAATCATTCGATAACAAATTGGCAATCGCATTGATCTCTTTTTGGGCATTGCCTTCCAATTGCAACACCGGCCCAAATTTCGCCTGAATTTCCTCCAATTGAGTTGTGGCATCAGGACTCCCGGCACCCTGGGCCACTGCGGCTGACCCGATTATTACAGCTGCTAACAAGAGCTTTCCCGCATTCCCGTTCAACAAACTTCTTCCCTGACCCATCTGAAACCTCCTTGGTGTTTGGATGTGTAAAACCTTCAAACATGAAAATGATGGAGTAGATATCATAGAGAACTATTATTTTCGAATACGGTTGTAGGGCAGTTGGCTCAAGAGCATCCCCATCAGACAGGAGTCAGTGAGTCCTGCGTGAAGTAGTCCAACGCCAACGATCGTCGGAAGAAGAAGAAACCCCGAATGGACTGTCAGGCCCAATCCAACCCCTACCAGTATGAACGCCCCTGCGATGGCGCGCACTTGGCCTTCGAGTGAAATTCGTTTTTGACCTTGGACGATTGGTTTTCCCTCATTGACCCAGCCCGTTATCCCAGCTTCCAGGACTGAACAATTGGTCAGGCCGCTATTGGTTAAAAACTCGTAGGCGATTTTAGCCCGGTTTTGAGTCCGACAAACCAGGAGAAGCGGACTTTTTGACTCAATCCTCCGTAATTCATCAACAAATTTGTGCAAGTCTGGTAGAGGGATATTCCGGGCCCGGGGAATATGGACCTCTTCAAATTCCTGAGGTGTTCGAACATCAATATAGACGGGATCGTTTGTGGCCGGAGATGAACCCTGATTCCGGCTTGCCGCACGAGATTTCTGTTCTTGATCTAATAACGATGCATGCATTGGTTTTTCCCCTTTCGCGCTATTTCCCACACACGGCCGTACCCTCGGGTTGACCCTTGTGGCGTGGCTGCCCCCATGTGGTGAGCCAGGCGTCATGCCCACCGATGAGATCCATCGCCTGGGTTCGTCCGACTTGTTCCAAAATTCCAATTGCGGTGGATGAGCGATATCCACTGGCACAATGGACCACCACAGGGGTCCCTGCAGGGATGTCATGAATATGTTCGGACAGATGAGGCAAAGGGATATTGATGCTTTGGTCAATATGCCCGGACTCCCATTCTTTTTCCGATCTTACGTCGACGACCATTGGTGGATGGGAGGTCGTCAGCAATTCAGCAAGAGCCTGAGCAGAGATGCGTTGGACCTTTTGGACATAATCAGGGTTCATCTCAAGGGACTGCATTCCGCCGTTCAGATAGCCCAGTACCCGGTCAAACCCGATGCGGCCTAATCGCTGAATCGCCTCCTTTTCGTATCCGGGCTCCGCAATGATGACAATGGAGCGTTTGGGGTCCAGGACGGTCCCGGCCCAGGTCGCAAATTTCCCTCTTAATCCGATGTTCAGACTCCCTTTCAGGTGTCCCCCGGCATATTCAACCGCATTTCTGACATCAAGAACGTAAGCACCATTTTTCTGATGATCCAGCACCTCTTGAAGTGAAAGAGGATTGAGGCTGTTTCGTACCACATCCTCCAGAACAGGATGATTTTCTCTATTCAACCTGGCGTCATAACCAAAGTAGGAGGGGGCTTCAGGCTGGTCGGCCGTGATCAATTCAACGAATTTTTCTTTGGTCATGGGCTGAAGGGCATAATTTTCCCACCGCTGCTTGCCTAGCGTGGAGACGGTTTCCTGACTTAAATTTTTTCCGCACATGGACCCCGCTCCGTGGGCGGGATAGACGAGCGTTTCATCAGGGAGAGGCATCAGCTGATTTCGGAGCGAGTCAAATAACTGCCCACCCAATTCTTCCGCGGTAACACCAACAGAGGCCATAAGATCCGGCCTCCCCACGTCACCAATGAAGAGGGTATCCCCCGTCAGCACGCAATAGGGCCGATCGGTGTTCTTACTCAGGTCGTAGACGGCAAGCGAAATACTTTCCGGGGTGTGCCCGGGGGTTTCCAATACCTGAATGCGCACCGACCCAAACTCAAGAACTTCTTTGTCCTGAAAGGTTCGAATGGGGAAGTCAGTTTTGGCGTTTGCGCCCAGACAAATCTGAGCACCGGTTTGCCGTTGCAGTTCCAGGTGCCCGGCTAAAAAGTCTGCATGGAAGTGGGTGAGAAAAACGTAGCGAATCTTCCAATCGTGGCGCCTGGCTTCCTGAAGATATTGCTCGACGTCCCGTTGAGGATCCACGACCACAGCGGTTTCGGTTTTGTGGTCTCCTATCATATAGGACGCGTGGGCCAAACAACTCAAGTAAAATTGCTTCACAATCATGATGGATACCCTCCCCTCCTTCTTGAAAAGGAGCAATGATCAATAACGAATGGGCTCAGTTCGAAATGTGGTTTTTAGATTTTTGCTACTAGTCATCGATCTACACATATAGGTGTAGCATGGGTTATGCCATGTTAGGTTTTCACAGCTACGTTTAAATTTTTCAATAAAAACAATGAATTAGTGAATTGCTAAAACAGCATAGGCCTGAGGACAGCTTAAAAAAACATTGGGACTGAACGAAATTTGTTAATCGTTAAGTTAACGGATTAACGGTTCGATGATGCGTTGGGCGGGGTCTGAAGCTGTTTGATTTTCTTCCAGAGTGTAACTCGACTCACGCCGAGAAGCTTGGCCGCTTCCGTTTTGTTTCCTTTGGTCTGCTGGAGGGCTTCTACGATACGAGCTTCCTCATCCGCTGGAAGGGATGGCTCTGCGCTGGATGGGAGAATTTTGAGGTTTCGGGGCGCTGGTGGACGTTGGACTTCGGGAGGGAGGTCCCACAGGGTAAGGCAATCGCCATTGACGGTCACGAAGGCATGCTCGATTGCATTCTTTAATTCGCGGACGTTACCAGGCCAGTTATACTCCACCAATCGGTGGAGAGCATCCTTGGTAATATCTCGTATTTCGCGATTAAACGTCTTGGAATTGGTTGCCATGAAATGGTGAACCAAAAGAGGAACATCTTCCCGCCTCTCTCGCAAAGGCGGAAGGGCAATCTCGAACACATGAATCCGATAATAAAAATCCTCCCGAACTGTGCCTTCTGCCATAAGGGCTTTCAAATCCCGATTGGTGGCCGTAATGAGACGAACATCGACCCGCATGCCACGGTCATCTCCAACCCTGCGAATCTCGCTTTCCTGCAGGACCCTGAGCAATTTCAATTGCAGGAGAGGGCTGGTATCTCCGATTTCATCCAAAAATAACGTGCCCCCGTCGGCCGCTTGAAAGACCCCGATTTTATCGCGAATGGCCCCCGTGAATGCGCCCTTCACATGCCCAAAGAGTTCACTTTCAAGCAAGGTTTCCGGAATAGCTGAGCAATTAATGGCGAAAAACGGTTTGTCTTTTCGATCGCTCAAGGTGTGAATGGCTCGTGCCGCCAGTTCTTTTCCGGTTCCGGATTCCCCGGTGAGCAGCACCGTGACATCGCTTTGTGCCGCCAAGCGGAGTCGGCGAAACACCTCTTGCATCGCAGGGCTTTTGCCGATGAGCTGCTGAAAGGCCTCACGGGATTTTGCCTGTTCCTCCAGCACGGCAATTTTTTGGTTATTCAAAATAAATGAGGTGAGGTCCGTAAAGGTTCCGACAGCGCCCCCGACCCGGCCTTGTTCATCCCGAATGATCGAGACATTGCCGAAGAGGTAGAGTTCTCGGCCATCTTTCCCCAAAACTTTGCATTCCTGGTTGCAGATTCCCCATGGATACGGGGTCGGGTTTTCCAAAAATTCCGTCAGGATGCGAAAGCCCTTACAATTTTGACCTTCTAAAATATGACAGGATTTTCCCAGAATATCCTGGCTGGAATACCCTGTAATCCGCGCGGCCCCGTTGCTCCAGGCCACAATGTGACCTTTGGCATCGACAGTGAATACCCCATCGGCCATCACGTCGAGCATGTTGTTCAAAATGGCGGGATTTTTCCGGAAATCTAATTCCATATCATGTGGTTCAAATAGGAGCTGAGGAAGGGGAGATAGGCCGTAATGAAAAAAAGAAAATTGGTGATCCAATAAGGCTGGAGAAAAAGAAGCCTTTTCTCCAGCCTTGTATGGTCGTGCGGTGGACCGTGGCTCAGCATGTGCCCATCTCAAAAGGCCGCTCACACATGCTTGGTCTGCTCTATTGTTTTGCGGCTAACAATGATTTGAAGGCGGGATCAGTCTCGACTAACCCCTTGAGCGTATCGTTGTTCAACATATAGGCCCAGCTTTGGGGACTAGAACCTGGAGTTTTCTCAAACCACTCACGGGCTTGCTGAAGCAGACCCAGCATGGCCTGATTGTCACGGGGTACGTGAAACGCCAGGCTATAGGCCATCGCATAGGCTGCCGTAAATTTGTTGAGTGGATCTTTTGTGAGTTCAAAGGCTTTTTGAGCCGCCTCATAGCCTTTTTGAATATCCGGGTCGTCATAGTGCCGATTCCAGGCCACTTTCCCGATTCTGGCCCACGCCAATTCTAAGAGCACCTGTGCGCGGAGTTCTTCTTGGTCGGTAGGCACCTCAAATAATAATTCCTGTGGGGCGGACAGGGCCGCCCTTTGATCGTTCGTCCAACGGTACGTTGAGGACAGGCGAATCCGGTTGTTGAAATCACCGGGTTCCAATGATGCCAGGGCCTCCATCACGGGAATCATTCGATAAAGGTAATCGGCGGGCATCGGCTCAGGCTTCCCCCCTATTTCCATTCCCAAGGACATATCAAACCGGTCGGTTTGGGATTGCACTGTCCAATAGAGTTCGTTAAACCGTTGGGCCAGGCGCTCGTCACCCAATTGAAGCCCGTTTAAGCGACCTCCATACTCCAGAAACCCTTTGTACAGTTGATCCGAAAAAACTTCGAGGGTGGGGATATGCGTTGGACCAATCATTAAGACCCGGTTCAGCCTCATCACGGATTCTAGTCTGGTCGGGGCTTTCTGTGCCTGTTGTATCCCTGTTTGGATGGTCTCCAGGTTTTCTGAAAGGTCAAACCATTCTGTAGTGTGGGGGACATACCCACCTGGGTCAACCACGAATGGAATGGTTGTGCCGCGTGGGCCATCGAGGATCAAATCCAGCACGGCACGGTCCGTAGGAAATCCAAACCGTTTGAGATCTGAGAGTACGACCCATTTCACATTGATAGATTTCACCACCCGCTGTGCTTTTTTATAAGGCACGGCCCAATCCTCGGCTCCCGGGGCATTGGAAATGGGTGCTGTCAGGGCGTTCGGGTAGGACACCTTGGTGGTCAGAAAGGCTGTGGGCGTGGCGAGGACTCCGGTTTCATCTGGCGAGGGAAACGAGGCATGAGGCAAGGTGCCCGATTCCACGGCCTCAATGATAAATGGCGTCGTTGGTTCCTGAGCCGCAATGGCCTGCATGACAAAAAACGACGGAGCCAATTGTTGATGACTGGTTTCCGCGATAAAAAATCGCTGGAAATCTGAAAAGTCGACCAGTTTTCCTGGTCCAGGCCAGACATTATCCAATGCCCTGTCTTTTTCTTGAATCACCCGTTGGTGGGCCTCCTGCCGGCGATGGTCACACCACTCATAGATGGGGTTGGACGAGTCGGGAAAGTTCCCGTCCGAGAACAACTGCTGTTGGGCCATCTGATGTAAGCACACAAAATCCCGCTGGCCGGCTGCAACTCGATCGCCGTTTCCGACCGCATTGGCAAACTCCCGAATGGTGGTGAGCAACGCTTCGTCATTAACAGGCTTTGTTTCAGCGGCCCACGCCTGGGTGAAGGCTAACAGCCAGGAACAGCATAGAATGCCCACCCACATGGGTGCTGAAGACCTCATCCGGCGAACAGGGTAACCGAGGACATTAGTTGCCTCAGCTTGAAGGGTATCTGACAGAATTGATTGACGACAAACAATATTCATGGAACCAAACTCCTCCTCAAAAACATGCTTGGTTAATGATTGTGTGTAGTAGTAGAGAGGGGAATGTCCCTCAAACCAAGATAGCTAATCTACCATACCTTCATTCTTATGTACCACGATGGTACCCCGCATCACATGGCCCGGTAAATCGCAAAAATACGGGAACGTGCCGGGATGAGAGGGGATAAAGACAATTTCAGTTTGGCCTCTGGTGGGAATCAGGATCCGGCTGAGACCTTCTTTCGAAAATTGAGGGGCACCACTACCGCTGACATTAAGGTGAATATTTGTTAGCAGGCCAACTGGCAGAAAGGCATGCAGTTCAGTATCCAAATTTTTGAGGATCAGCCGGGTTTTTTGCCCCGTCGTGAGTGA
>DOFS01000453.1:8424-9197 GCA_003523945.1 Nitrospiraceae bacterium
AGGGTGTTGGGACTAAATTCTCTGGATTTAATACTGATGGTCACGACTGTTTCCTGAGCATCAGTGGCGTGAGCGAGATTCACCGGTGTGGCTCCGCGGACCACGGCCAGATTTAGGGGTCCGAACACCATAACGCTCAGAGCCAAACTCCAGGAAGACAAAACTCTGAATGAGCACAGGGAAAAATTCATCATCACTTATTATACCGGTTAACGATTCTGGCGCGAAACGTAGGAGAAGAATTGCTGGTTAATATTATCCATGAAAAATAATTATATAGCCGTAAGTGAAAATGTGTATAAATCGAAAAAGGTTAGGGGAATGAAAAAATGAAAAGAGGAAATCTTAAGATCGTGAGGAATCGACCGAAGAGTAAAAGAATATATCAGGAGAGCGGTCCACGGTGCATCTCATTGAACTATTTGTCGGCGATGACCCACTTTCGATGGGGATAGCACTCGTCTTAATCCTGAGTGTACTGGTGTATGGGTGGTTTGAGGTTCGTCGAAATTCTCGCATTCCCCATATCGGGATGGTGCTCATCAAAAACCGCTTAAAGAGTACCAGCCAATTCCCAATCCGGCGTCGATAGAAAACCCTCCCGGGTCTACCCGTTTGTCTCCTTCAAGGTTGATACGATCCTGACAAACCGTGCCTGTTGAGAACTTCATCGGTGGAGTCGGGGTCGGTGTGATTTTCTCTAAGAAATGACAAACATCCCCGACCCAGACGAATGAAATTTCTACCCCATAAGATTAGATGAGCAATGTCTA
>DOFS01000374.1 GCA_003523945.1 Nitrospiraceae bacterium
TCACCACCAACAACCTCACGGTACGTTTACACCGCGCGCGCCAGGCCTTGCGCAAGTCCCTGGAAGATTCCTGCGGCATTTGCAGTAAGCATGGATGCTTGAATTGCACCTGCGAATAAGTCCTCTCAGACTGTTCTTGAAGCACCAGACTCTTCTGCTACCCTCCTTCAAGGGTGAATTTGTTTTTAGGGAGGCGTTGAATCTAAGGCTGCGAACGTGTCAACACAAATCATCCAATTCCCGCCCTTACCGGATTTTCTGCCCCCTCATCTACGGTAGAAAAATATTTTTTCTATCCCTTCATGAATAGCGATGGGGAAAGTTTCCACGCCCCTCTGCCCGGGAATGCGAACATTGCGCGGATCAATGTGTAGGGCAATGACTGCATGTGCCAGGCTGGGCAATTATTGCGTGGATGCCTGGTGGTCCTGCACGGCTTTCATGAGCAGACATTCAGAGTTTAGTGCGGAAGTGTGCGGTAGCTGTGCCGCCATGTATGACGCATGCGCCGAGGAATGCGAAAAACCTGATAACGAGTATTGCCGGCGATGTGCAGAGGAATGCCGGAAGATGAGGACTCAGGCCAATTGCCGTCAGCGACCTGTTGGCGCTAATCGCTAGTCGTCCGGAGAATACCCCTCGGGTAAGGGGAGATACCCCCTTGCCTGAAGATCAAAATACTAAGCGTGAGCTTCTTTAGTTAAACCAGGATTTCACGATGTTCTTCCAACCTAAAAATTGGCCACCTACCCGCTGCATTACTGAGGGATCTTTGTTCTCAAGCGCCGCATCCAGTTGGAGAATCTCCTTGTGGAGCGTTTTCACTCCTTGAGCATGGGGAAGCGCCATTGGATCTTTCTCCCACTGGGCTAATCCGTTCTTGACAGTCTTCAAGGTCAGACGGGCGCTGGGATAGAGCCCATTCTGGATTAGATTCATTGCCAAGGCTAAATTGTCATAGACGACCCTACGCGGATCAGTGATGACGAATTCATCCACAATCGCACCCTGAAAAATTTCGGCGAAGGCAGCCTGAGCCTGCTGATATTTTTTATTGTCGAGATCCTGTTGTCCGCCTTTCAGGGCCGGCACGAGTTTTCGGAGGTCAACCAGGATATCAAGGCCGACAATACCGGCATGGGTTTGCGGTAAGTCAATGGACTGCAGATGGCGGTAGACGGTGTCATATTCGCTGAGGAGAAAGAGATCGTCCAACACCGGCACGTAGTAGTTCGTGGTCGCGCCGCGTGAGGTAAAGGAGACTTTGCCATACTTCAGTGTTGAGTGGATCTCCGGTGAAGGGACCTCGCCATGTAACCGAGCTGCGAGCCCTTCAGCCTTGTCGATATGGTTGCTGGCGTCACCGGGCAGATCGATACCCAGTGCCAAATAGGCGAGATTGATATGTCCCATCATTATATGGACTTCCATGTCCGTGGCAGACGTTTCCTTTTCCAGTGGTGACCCGACCGTCGTGCCCTCAAGGTGAGATTGGCCATGTGTTTTATCAACTAAAGGTTGTACGAACAACAGGATGCCCATCGCGATCATTTGAAGGAGGTTGTGTTTCATGACGAATCCCTTGTGATGAATGTGAGTCGTATTTCTCCCATGTGCCCTCTCTCACCCGGAATGGGTAGAACGGCAATACGCCGATAAGGGAGCCGTGGGAACATATACCGCTTCACCCGCAGCACCGGGGGGGCGAAACCCCTAGATGTCAATCACGACACGTAATCGTATTCCTCAAATTCTCAAACAACGACCATGAGACTTTCATCCTCTCAGAAAATTCTTTCTTTAGAATTCACACCAGCCCTGCCCCCCCTCCTTTCCCGTTCTTTGTAACTGTTTTGTTGTCATTTGTTTTTCCTGATTTTTTCAATACTTCCTCCGCTCACTGTAAGGATGGGGTCTGCCTTCCGTCTACAGAAGCAAAGGGGGCGTGACACATCAAGAAGATGTCGCACACTCCACACACCAACATCAACAAAACGGAGGATTCCATGGAACAATCAACATTCAACATTTCAGGTATGAGTTGCGGGCATTGTTTGGGCCAGGTCACCAGGGTGTTGTCGTCCCTGGATGGCGTCCGGGTGGATCAGGTGAAACTCGGAGAAGCCACCGTCGGGTACGAACCCAAACAGATTACTCCGGCAGAGATTGCCGAAGCCATTAATGAGGCGGGATACCAGGCACAACCCACCGGGAGGGCCATATGAGCATCATGGACTGGACCGTCATCATCGGTGGACTCACCGCCATCGCCTGGGTCAATTGGTACTTCTTCCTGGCACAGGCCATGGCGGGGAAGCGAATTCAGAACACAGCAGAAATCAGGAAATCATCCCCACGGTGAACAGGAGTGACCCTAATCCGTGGTTCCAATCAATCGACAACAACAGGGCCCGATGAGATGGCCTGCGCAAGAAACCAACTTCGCAGGCATCTCATCAAGGAGTAAAAAAAAGGAGACCTCCATGAATACCGTCATCGCCAAACCAGCGAGAACACGCTCACATCCTCCCATGAAGCAACGAGCCGACCCGCCTGACCCGCCCTCTACCCGGAAAGTAAGTCTCTCGGTCGGGGGAATGACCTGCGCCGCCTGCCAAATCCGCGTGCAACGCGCACTAGATCAGGAGCCCGGCATCATCCAGGCCTCGGTCAATCTGATGTGGAAATCGGCCGAGGTGACCTACGATCCCGACGCCACCACCCCGGATTCGGTCAAACAGGCCATAACCCGCACCGGCTATGAGGCAGAAATCAACTCGACTGATCGCACGGACCAGGATGAGCAGGCGCAACAGGAACAGACCCAGGCGGAGGAATTTCGATCATTTCGCAATAAGGCGGTGCTCAGCGGGATATTCGGGGTGATCGCCATGGTCCTCTCCATGCCGCTCATGAGTTCCGCACCCACACACCCGCACGGTGGAGTGACCGATCCGTTCATGCAGTGGGTCATGGGATGGATGACACCCGTCCTCACCTCACTCGCCCCCGGCCTCTATGCCCTGGAGACGACCGTCCTCTCTGGAATACTCCTCGCCATGACCGTCTTTGTCATGAGCTGGGCAGGCAGACATTTTTACACACGGGCCTGGGCCGCCTTCCGGCACCATTCCGCTGACATGAATACCTTAGTGGCCGTCGGCACCGGTGCGGCGTTTCTCTTCTCCCTCCTGGCCACCCTGGCACCGGAATTGTTTCTCAGCCGGGGCATGGCGCCGGAACTCTACTATGAAGCCGTCATCATGATCATCGCGTTGATCCTGACAGGGAATGCGCTGGAATCCAGAGCCAAACGCCAAACGTCCGCGGCCTTGCGAAAACTCATGACCCTGCAACCCCGAACCGCACGGATCATCCGGGATAACCGGGAACAGGAGATCCCGGTCGACAACATGCGCACCGGAGACACGGTGGTGGTCCGTCCGGGGGAGCGCATCCCCGTGGATGGCACGTTGCTCGCCGGCACCAGTGCCGTCGACGAATCGATGCTGACGGGAGAATCCCTGCCCGTCGACAAACAGCCGGGTGATCGCCTCATCGGGGGAACCATGAATACCACCGGCGCGTTTCAGTATCAGGCCACCACCCTGAGGGGAGACAGTGTGCTCGCCCGCATTGTGCAACTCATGCGTGAGGCCCAGGGGTCCCGCGCGCCCATCCAACAATTGGCCGACCGGGTCAGCGGGATCTTTGTCCCCGTCGTCCTGTCATTGGCGATTGCCACCTTTATGGTGTGGTTTGTCATGGCGGATACGGCCCCCGCCATACGCGCTCTGGTCGCCGCGGTGTCGGTGCTGATCATCGCCTGCCCCTGTGCGATGGGATTAGCCGTGCCCACCGCCGTCATGGTGGCCACCGGCAA
>DOFS01000130.1:0-535 GCA_003523945.1 Nitrospiraceae bacterium
ACATGGAGATGTTTCATTGCTGCCGCACAAAGAATGATAAAGACGCCCATCCACAGTGCCACCCGCTGAAATGGCACGGGCTCTGCGGCCATCTCTTCCAATTCTTCCCGTGTCTCGTTACCGGTGGGTTCATTTTTAAAAATTATTGTGTAAAGAAAGATCGTCAAAACCCCGAGCACAAGGAACAATTTAATAAAAAAAACGGTGAGGTATTTGGCATGATGGGCAACGTTTTCACCGGACTGCATAACCATCGCCTCACTCACATAATGGAGATTGGCTCCTCCGGTAAACAGAATGACTACCAAGAGAATCCCGACCACCCGCTTATATTGGTGATAGAAGGTTTCAGATATGGGTCGGATAAATTCTTTCGGAACAGCAGCTTTGAGGCCTGGGGTCACAGCCAGAACAAGAAAGGCCAGCCCCCCAATCCACACTACGGCAGAGAGGAGGTGGAGCCAATGCACCAGGATGGGAATAACCTGATTAAGGTCAGTGAGGACACCGAGCAGGGATTCCATTAGAACTTAAA
>DOFS01000130.1:728-13143 GCA_003523945.1 Nitrospiraceae bacterium
GGCATGACGCTCAACACCTTTTTTGACCATGGCACGAAGAAAATATGGGATACGACTGAGCCGTTCTTCCGCTGCAGCCTCCCATTCCACAGATGAGGCTTCCGGCACATTGAAGGCCACTTTGATTTTCTCTCCACCTTTGGGGGTATAAAGACACCATTCGTCCTCATCCATCCAATCTCCATGGTCCACATAAGGACGGGCCCGGCATCCGCCGCAAATTTCACTATATTCACAATCTCCACATTTACCCTTCAGGTGAGGATAGCGAAAGGAGTTAAAGACCTCTGAATTTTCCCATAAATCGACAAAACTGGTGTCGCGAATGTTTCCTGCAGACAAAGGCATATACGGGCACGGCGTGAGATCCCCGTTTGGAGTTACGCGCGCATAGTTAGTTCCTGCCAGGCATCCTCCACCCATGTATCCTTGTGCTTTGGTGATGGGAGAATTTGGATCTTTTTCGTAGGCCAAGCGTTTGAAATGAGGGGCACAACGGGCCCGAACCAACATGTCCTGATATTTATCTTGACTCTCTACTAAATAACTCAATACCTCTTCATATTGCGAAGGAGTGATGTCAGTGAGTTCTTCACCCCGGCCTGTGCACACCATGAAAAAGACATTTAGGACTTTGGCACCCAAATCATGTGACCAATCGATGACCGCTGGTAATTCCTGGTAGTTCATGGGCTGTGCGCTGAAGTGCACTTGAAATTGAAGCCCATTCCGTTTGCAGGCTTCAATACCGGCCATCGCCCCTTCCCAGGCACCAGGCAGTCCGCGAAAAGCATTGTGTGTTGCTGGATCCAGTGAATCAATACTAATGCCCACACCCATCACACCAATGTCTACCATGGCTTTAGCCGTTTTGTCGTCAATCAGCATTCCATTCGTGCCAAAAACAACCATAAATCGTTGCTCAACGGCATGACGGGCAATATCAAGAATATCAGGGCGAACTAATGGTTCTCCTCCTGTAATGACCAAGAGGCTACCGGGATTGACTTGGGCAATTTGGTCAATGAGACGAAAACATTCTTCCGTCGTCAACTCATCGTGCCCGCCACCCATTTTTGTCGTGGCATCCAGATAACAATGCTCACATTTAAGATTGCATCGCTTCGTTAAATTCAGGGCCACCAGGTATGGCTTAAAATCATCTACTGTTCGACCGTCTTCATGCGCTCCGGAATCTGGGCCCACGGATTCGTACCGAGAAACAGCCCTGTTTCCCAAAGAAGAAAGCGTATTGAGAAATGAATTTAAAACAGGGAGAGCTTTACCCATTATGGCCTGCTCCTGATTGAGCTTCCGAAGGAGCCCCCGTGCCGGTTAACTTGGCGACGATATCCTTGACATTTCCAGTTTTCATGGCTTCTTCCATGGTGTGCTTGGCTTGTTCAATACCCTCGTTAGCCACGTCGAGAGTAATAATTGTGGCTTTAATTTTTTCGGCATGCTTAATGATTAACGCTTTAGTGCAATCCCGCATAAATCCGGCAGGAGCTCTTTCCAATCGTTTGAGGGCCTCCGGCTCCCACTTATAAGAATCTGCTCCATTGGTGTTGCCAGTTTCTTCATTCTTGGATTCAGAGACCATAGTTGATGTCTCCCCAGCCGTTTTATTGGCAAAAATTGGTGTGTAGTCTTCGCTTGCCGCTTCTTGAATCATTGGTGACGAATACTCCAACGTAATTGTGGTCATCCCGAGTTTCCTGGCAGTTTTTTCAATCTTCGCTTTTGCCCGGCGTCGTTGAAAACCAGCGGGAACCGCTCGAATAGCTTCCCGGGCGTCTTTCGTCCACTGCATGGGAATATCGTCATACGCTACTTGCGTTTCTAAGCCACCTTCCGCTTGGGCTGCCGCGTCAAAAATAGATTTATCGACTTGTTTAAATTGTGCTCCATCCAAGCCACATACAGGGCACATTACCGGATGATCGCCCTTCCCAATATATCCACATCCACCACAAACATAGTAGTCTCTAGACATTCGCGCCAGATACGATTGGTTCCCTGCACTCATAGGCGCGGAAGCCTCCGCCGGTTTTTCTTCCACCACTTGAGACATCATTCCACTCAATGTTGAACCCATTAAGTCCTGCGCGACTTCATTTCCTGCTTGCATGGTATTCCGATCAACTCCTGCCGCATCGAGAGTACCACCTAAAGTTTTCATCGCGTCCATGGCACCTTTGGGTAAAATATCCCCAACCGCATCATCAATCACCGAATTACTGATTATGGTATGCCCCTTTTCAATGGCATATCTATGAATTGCGGTCTTGGCTACTCCACGTGCAAAGACCGGAATCTTCTCCATCCTTCGTAAGGCCTCTTCCGTCCAGGCAATCGTGTACTCAGCCTGTGTATCAATAGGAGGAACAAATTTCCTGTTTGAAATCAATACATTACAAGGAGCTGAACGCAAAAGATTTTCGGCATTACTGCCAATATCCATATCATCATCACTATGCACACCAATCCGTCCAACAATAAGCAGCCAAGGCTGCTCTTTACGGACGTACTGAATAATTTTTTCGAACGCTTTGCCGTCGAGAAGGGTTGTCTTAATATCCTCGTTCTCCTCCTGTGCGACATCGCGAGAGACATCAAGATGAGATTGATAAATTTTTGCTAATCCGCTGTCGATGACTTCTTCATGAAGTTTTTCCTGCTCCTTAAACCGAAAAACTTTTCCGGCCTCTTCATTTAATACCCCGGAAATACTATGAAACGCCGCATAGTGAAAATAAGGATCAAACGCGGAGATCGCTTCAACCGGCTTATTCAGAGCCTTACCCAAAGCGAGAGCGGTCTTTAGTCCGCCAAAGGAGTAATGACTCCCATCCACAGCTACCACAATTTTTCCGCCGTTCATGGGCTTGGTATCTTTCACAATGAACATGTCGGAATTACGAATCCGACGGATCACGCGTTCCGTGTTACTTCCGATAACCGAATCCTTCACTGCTCCAACCCCCAAGGCACCCATGATGGTCAAGTCATACCCATTCTTTGAGATATCTTCGGCAATTGCCTTCCAGTTTCGTCCCTCAAGTGAACGACGCTCCAGAGGAATGTTCGCTTCCGCACATTTCTGATCGACAAAATCCAAATACGAATCTGTTATAATTTGCAAACCTCTGGTGATAAGGGAATCGTGGATTTGCCGTTGGCGATCCAACTCTTTTTCATCATGATATTCCTCAGGAAGCCCTGCCTCCATTTGCTTAAATCGCTTATCATGCATCTTCGCGGCATACACATGACTTCCCACAATTTTCGATCCAAAAATTTTGGCAAATTGCACTCCCAGCTCTACAGCCATGTTGGAATGGTCTGAATTATCAACTGGGACATATATTGTCTTGTACATCAAAAGCCTCCTTGACAGATTTCCGCTAAAGAAAAAGCGGCACCACACCCTCGTCTCAATCGCCGGGAAATGCTTATAAATAGACGTTTTTTCACATGAAATAAGAGCGGATCTTACCACTGTAAATTCTTGGTACGCAACCCAAGCACCATTTACGCCTTGACATGAGCTAGATCTATAAAATCATAATTTTTTCAAACGCATCTAAATTCATTGCTGGCATTTTTCCAGAACTTTAACAAATCCAGTTGATGTTCGTGAAAATACTTACTGTTTCCTCACCTAACTCCTGATATAGCGCATGAACTTGCCTGAGGCCTGCGCGAACAGAATGTTACTAGGCAAACGAAATTAATTCATCATTTCGATCATAAGCGATACAGAACATTATCATTAAGAAATGAGGACCTCCTAATTGAGTAATATAGTGAGACTGACCACCAGTGCTGCAAACTTCCTCAATGAGGTTTGAGGAAAAGAATTGGAATTCAGGAAGATCAATCGTAATAGAGAAAATCATTTCTTATCTTAAAATCTTATAAATCTGCTTTTTTCTCGTTCTCTATCCTTTGTTGTATAGAGTTTTTAAGTTTAAACGACTTCGACCGAAATGAACGCCGATCAGGTACAACTTTTCATTTTCAGCTTATAGGCAATACCCTAAATTGCGCAGATCTGTTTAAATCGGTTAGATTAAGTGTTTTGTGTTTTGCTTTATTCACCAATGAGACCATGCCCATTCTGGACATACGGCTCAACCAATTGGTTAGGGGGATTCGATGAGACAAACCAATTTTCTTTTTACTTCGGAATCGGTCACGGAAGGACATCCCGATAAGATTGCCGATCAGATTTCCGACGGTATACTTGATGCTATCATTGCAAAGGATAAGAACTGCAGGGTTGCCTGTGAAACCATTCTGACCACAGGAATCGCCTTTGTAGCTGGAGAAATTTCCACTCGGGCGTATGTAGAAATTCCTGAGATTATTCGGGAGACGATTCGAGAGGTGGGTTATACCGATGCCACCTGGGGATTCGATTACAGTACCTGCTCCGTGTTGACTGCAATTCACAACCAATCCGGGGACATTGCCATGGGAGTGGACTCAGGAGGCGCCGGGGATCAAGGCCTAATGTTCGGGTATGCTTCAAATGAAACCCCTGAACTCATGCCGATGCCAATCATCCTGGCGCACCGCCTCACCAGAAGGCTAGCTGAAGTTCGAAAAAAGAATATCCTCCCCTGGGTTCGACCTGATGGGAAATCACAGGTGACCGTCGAATATAAAAACGGGAAACCGATTCGTATTGACACCATCGTCGTTTCCACCCAGCACAGCGATGCTGTCACTTCAAAGAAAATCGAAAAAGATGTGATGGAAAAAGTCATTATTCCCGTCATGCCTAAAAAATTTTTCAATCAAAAAACTGTCAAATTCCACATTAATCCCACTGGCCGCTTTGTCACGGGTGGCCCTATGGGGGATACGGGACTTACAGGACGAAAAATCATCGTAGACACTTACGGTGGGGTTGGCAGTCACGGAGGAGGCGCTTTTTCCGGAAAAGACCCCAGCAAGGTAGACCGTTCAGCCTCATACATGGCCCGCTACATTGCCAAAAACGTCGTTTCAGCCCAATTGGCAGAAAAATGCGAAGTACAATTGGCCTATGCCATTGGGGTTGCAGAACCAGTTTCCGTATTGGTCGATACAAAGGGCACCGAAAAAACGTCCATTGACCGAATTGAAAAGCTCATTGTTAAGCACTTCCCGTTAACCCCAAGAGGGATTATCGAGCACCTCAAACTGCGACGCCCTATCTACAAAAGGACTGCCGCCTATGGGCATTTTGGCCGAAACGAACCCGGATTCACCTGGGAAAAAACAGACATTGCGAATTTGCTCCGAAAAGGGGCAGGTCTATAATTTTCAATCTCCCCCATGACCCATGGGAAGGGGAGGTCGTCACCCTCCCCTTGTTTGCCTCTCCATAAATCAATGAGAAGGGAAAGGAATTTCTATGAGCACTGCAACTATGACCAAAACCGCATCAACTGATTACAAAGTTGCGGATATCCGTCTGGCTGATTGGGGGCGAAAAGAATTATGCATTGCCGAAACAGAAATGCCGGCATTGATGGCCCTTCGAGAGAAATATCACGACTCCCAACCATTAAAAGGCGCTAAAATTCTTGGCTGCATTCACATGACTATTCAGACCGGGGTGTTAATTGAAACGCTTATTGAATTAGGAGCTGAAGTCCGCTGGTCCTCCTGTAATATCTTTTCAACACAGGATCATGCCGCTGCCGCCATCGCCGCAAAAGGCATTCCTGTATTTGCCTGGAAGGGTGAAACTGAAGAAGAATATGAGTGGTGCCTGGAACAAACCATAATCAAAAATGGCCAACCGTGGGATGCAAACATGGTGCTGGACGACGGTGGCGACTTGACGATGATGCTCCACAAAAAATATCCAGCCATGTTAGACCGCATTCATGGGATTACTGAAGAAACAACCACTGGAGTCCATCGCCTCCAGGAAATGTTAAAAAATGGCACGCTACAGGTTCCAGCCATTAATGTGAATGATTCAATCACCAAATCAAAAAATGACAACAAATATGGTTGCCGACATAGCCTGAATGACGCAATCAAACGAGCAACTGATCACCTCCTTTCAGGGAAAAAGGCTCTCGTGATTGGGTACGGCGATGTCGGAAAAGGTTCGGCTCAATCACTCCGGCAGGAGGGCATGATTGTCAAAATTTCAGAGATTGATCCAATCTGTGCCATGCAAGCCTGCATGGATGGCTATGAAGTAGTTTCTCCCTACAAAAATGGGATCAATACAGGCAAGGTCGAAGACACCAACTCCGACCTTCTTCAAAACACGGATTTAGTTGTCACGGCTACCGGCAATCTGAATGTCTGTGATTCAGCAATACTGCAATCATTGAAATCTGGAGCGGTTGTGTGCAATATCGGGCACTTTGACAATGAAATCGATACTGCCTTTATGCGCAAGAACTGGGAATGGGAAGAAGTAAAGCCTCAGGTGCATATGGTGTATCGTGACAAAGCCAGCAAGGATCACCTCATATTGCTCTCCGAAGGGCGCTTGGTAAATTTGGGAAATGGGACCGGGCACCCCTCCAGAATCATGGATGGTTCATTTGCCAACCAAGTTCTCGCGCAAATTTACCTCTACGAACGGAAATTCGCTGAACAAAAAGGTGGAACGATTTCCGTGCAGGTTCTACCGAAACATCTCGATGAAGAGGTGGCTGCGCATATGGTTCGTGGTTTTGGAGGGGTTATCACTAAGCTCACTCAAACTCAGGCTGACTATATTCACGTACCACTCAATGGACCGTTCAAGGAAGATAGTTACAAGTATTAATTATTTCTCGGGGATCTCTTTTTTTCCTAGTCAGTGACTCAAGTGACTGAGCAGTGATCCAAGATTGGGAGCGAATCCAAAATAACCATATAAGAGTTTTAGGGGGGCCTTATCTCAACAGCCCCCCTAGCTTTTCTCCAAATGTCTGGTACTATGTCCGTGAATGGTATCAACATGAAATTCTTCCATGGACTTGCCTCTTTATAACTAATTTGTTAAAAGTTAACCTCAAATCACTCTTTTACACGGGCAAACCGAGGTCCGTGTTAGTCGGTTCCAACAACCAACTTTCTTATATGTAAAAGAGATTTCAATTCCAGGTTTCATTTCACTAACAAATCCCTCACCGTTGAATTTTCCATCTAGTATGGGAAACCTCCTCTTTGGTGATTGGAAATATAAGAGGACTTAGACAGCTATGTCACGAACGTTAGACCCCTCCTTAGCCGGCACTCCACAACGCGATTACCCCACAATGATTCTGTTTGGGGCAATTGTGATGGCGACAATCATCGGGCTCCCATTGTATGCCTATTTTTACGATTTTTCCTGGGTAGACTGGACCATGTTTATCATGCTTTACCTATTCACAGGATTAGGCATTACGGTGGGTTATCATCGGTTAATTACCCATCGGAGCTTTAAGTGCCCAAACTGGATCAAAGCGGGCTTCTTAATCGCAGGAGGTATGGCGTTAGAAAACTCAGCGTTAAAATGGGCCAGCGACCATATTCGGCATCATGCCCGGTGCGACCAGAAAGAAGACCCCTATAACGCTACGCTGGGCTTTTGGCACAGCCATTGTGGCTGGATTTTTTGGAAAGATCCCAATCGTGATCCTAAATATGCCACACGCCTTCTTCAGGACCCTCTGGTATTGTGGCAAGACAAATATTACCTTCCCATTCTTTTGTCTGGACTTGTACTGCCATTCGTGGTGGGACTTTTGTACAACGGATGGATTGGAGGTCTCGGGTGCTTCCTCCTAGCTGGACTCGCACGTACGTTCTTTGTTCTAAATTCAACATTCTTCATCAATTCCATTTGCCATATTTGGGGAGATCAACCCCATGGAACATCTGATTCAAGCCGAGATAGTTGGTGGATATCATTACTCACATTCGGAGAGGGATATCACAACTATCATCATATGTATCAAAGTGACTATCGAAATGGGATCCGATGGTATAACTTTGATCCATCCAAGTGGCTTATTTGGACATTGAGTAGATTTGGCCTGGCCTACGATCTTCGGCGTCAGGCTCCGAACCAGGAGCCATAACCTCATTTAGAAGGGCATGCTTTAGCCCTGGATTGGAATTTCGGACGAAGCTTCTCCTGCTTTTCCGCTATTCGATCAATTTCCCACCCAGCACATTATTGCGGACCTAAGAAGCCGTGTGATAAATTCGCCTGCATTCACGCGGGGTTTTGCCAATATGATCACAAGTGAAATCCAAGAAAATACGGGTAGATATCTCATGAATACCTATGCCCGCCTCCCCATTTCGCTGGTCCGAGGAAATGGATGTCTGGTGTACGACGCAGAAGACCGGGAATATCTCGATTGTCTCGCGGGGATTGCCGTCAATATCTTAGGGCATGCCCATCCTGATCTGGTGGAGACCATCACACGACAGGCCCGGCAACTCATTCATACGTCCAATCTGTTTTATACCGAACCCCAAACCAGACTAGCCCAACGCCTGGTCGAGCTATCGTTTGCGGACAAAGCGTTCTTTTGCAATAGCGGTACAGAGGCCAACGAGGCTGCCATTAAATTAGCCAGACGGTATGCACACAACACCTTCGGTCCGGAACGGTTTGAAATTCTGACCATGGTGAATTCCTTTCATGGACGAACATTGGCAAGTCTCACTGCAACGGGTCAGTCAAAATTACAAGAAGGATTCGGACCGCTTGTTCCTGGATTTCGATACGTTCCATTCAATGACCTGGAAGCGTTGAAAGCGAGTATCACGCCGCAAACGGCAGCTGTGATGCTGGAACCCCTTCAAGCTGAAGGTGGGGTCATGGTTCCTCATCCAGCCTACCTGAAAGGACTTCGGGAACTCTGCTCAGAACAACAAATACTCATGATCTTGGATGAAGTCCAAACAGGAATGGGACGAACGGGAACATTGTTTGCCTATGAACAATTTGGAATTGAACCTGACATTATGACCTTAGCCAAAGGGCTGGGTGGAGGTATCCCCATCGGGGCCTGCCTGGCTACGGACAAGGTCGCCGCGGCATTTGAGCCAGGCACGCACGCCTCCACATTTGGAGGCAACCCGTTAGCCTGTGCGGTAGCCTTAAAAGTTCTAGATCTCCTTGTTGAAGGTGGAAAGCTGGAACAAGGACTGGTCGCCGGTCGTTATTTGGCCAAAGGACTCGGTTCCCTGAAAGAACAATTCTCCTGCATTCATGAAGCCCGTGGGATGGGTCTACTGCAAGGTTTAGAATTAACTATTGACGGAAAACCTCTCGTCCTGGAATGCCTTGAGCGACGGGTCCTAATCAACTGCACTATGGGAAAGGTCCTCCGATTTGTGCCTCCCTTAATCATCAGTAACACACAGATTGATCGACTCCTGTCCGTCCTCTCTGACGTTCTTTCCAAACATCGATAAATCATGTCGTCATCAAGTCAGTCTTCTCGCACCCGAAAAGCCACCTCTCGCGCGCAGCGCAAGAAGAGGCCCGCCCTTCCCAAGGACTTGCTGACGGTAGCCGATATTCCCAGGGATACGATTCACCATTTGATTGCTCTTGCTCAAAAGATGAAGGCTGCCAGAAGGCAGGGGCGCACAACCTTTCCATTGAAGGGCAGAACGTTGGGTCTTATTTTTGAAAAACCCTCTACGCGGACCAGAGTGTCATTTGAGGCCGGCATGAATCAACTGGGTGGACAAGCCATATTTCTGGCCTCCGAAAAAATCCAATTGAGCCGTGGAGAAAGTTTAGCCGATACGGCAAAAGTCCTAACGCGATATTTGGATGGACTCGTCGTAAGAACATTCAACCAAGCTTCCCTAGAAGAATGGGCCCGACATACCTCGATTCCTGTCATCAATGGGTTAACGGACGATTGTCACCCCTGCCAGGCATTAGCTGATCTTTTGACCATTGTCGAACAGAGGGGCCCCGCGAAAGGTTTAAAGCTGGCATATATTGGAGATGGAAACAATATCACCCACTCCCTTGTCGAGATCGGGGCAAAGGTGGGTATGCATGTGACCGTAGGATGCCCACAAGGCTATGAACCTGATCCCCGAATTGTCGAAGCGGCCCAGGAGGAAAGCCAACAAACAGGTGCCAGAATTGAAATCACCCATGATCCAAAAATGGCAGTAAGGGACGCTGACGTGATTTATACAGATGTTTGGATCAGCATGGGCCAGGAACAGCAGCAGGAACCACGCATGACAGCCCTGGCGCCCTATCAGGTCAACGGGAAGCTCATGCAACAGGCAAAACCCAATGCCCTCCTTATGCATTGTCTGCCGGCCCATCGGGGAGAGGAAATAACCGAAGACGTGCTAGACGGGCCACAATCAGTCGTTCTGGATCAAGCCGAAAACCGCCTTCACATTCAAAAAGCTATTTTGCTTGAATGGTTAGGAAGGTAGTCTTTATGAAGAAACGCACCGGCACCATCCCGCCCAGCACTCGATCCCGTTCGGCGGCAACTCCTCAACAAATGTCTCAAAAAAATACCGGAGATCAAAAACTCTGGGGAGGGCGATTTGAAGGCCAAACGCATCAACTGGTGGAAACGTTCACGGCCTCGATCACCTTTGATCGCCGTTTGTACGAGTACGACATAGAAGGCAGTATCGCGCACTGCAAAACGTTACAACGGGCTAAAGTCTTGCCCCAGCGGGAATGCCAAACCATCATTCAAGGTCTCCTGACCATTCGGGAGGACATTCGCGCAGGCCGCCACCAGTGGAAGACCGAAGATGAAGATGTGCACATGAGTATTGAACGGCGGCTGACCGAGCTCATTGGTCCGGTTGGCGGGAAACTCCACACCGGCCGAAGCCGGAATGATCAGGTCACCCTGGACCTCCGACTCTATCTCCGGGATACCTTGCACCATCTAGGCAAAGATCTCCACCGACTACAAATGTCTCTCGTGACGCTCGCTGAGCGGTATATGGGCGTGATGATGCCGGGCTATACCCATTTACAGAGGGCCCAGCCCGTCCTCTTTTCGCATCATGCTCTGGCTTATGTTGAAATGGTAGAAAGGGACAAAGGGCGCCTCCAGGATGCTTTGGTGCGGATTAACGTCATGCCGCTGGGCTCCGGCGCGTTAGCCGGGAACAATTACCCGATCGACCGAGATTATACCGCTTCCTTACTCCATTTCCCTCGCGTAACTCAGAATAGCCTGGATGCCGTCTCAGACCGGGATTATGTCATCGAGGTACTAAGCGCTTGCACAATCGTGATGATGCACCTCTCTCGTATTAGTGAGGAACTGATTTTATGGTCCTCCCAAGAATTTCACTTTATTGATCTTCCCGACGGATTTTGTACGGGCAGCAGCATGATGCCACAGAAAAAAAATCCGGACGTCCCTGAATTGATCCGTGGAAAAACTGGTCGGGTATATGGACATTTGTTTAGCCTCCTGACCACCTTAAAAGGATTGCCACTCAGTTACAATCGAGACCTTCAGGAAGACAAAGAGCCATTGTTTGACACATTGGATACCGTGACAACCTCGGTTAAAATCTATGCGGAACTGCTGGCTCAACTGACCATACGACCTGAGCCTATGAAAGAAGCGGTGTCTCAGGGTTTTCTCCTGGCCACGGAGTTAGCGGACTACTTGGTTCAAAAGGGAATGCCTTTCCGTGAATCTCACCACGTGGTGGGAAATTTGGTCCGGGAGTGTATAGCTAAAGGGATAGATTTGGGACAACTCACGCAAAATGATCTTCTGAACGCCTCATCGTCTTTGGATGCCAAGGCATTTCAAGTTTTAACACCGGAAGCTGCGATTAACAGGAAAAACATTATAGGTGGCACGGCTACGGCCCAAGTCAAAAAACAAATCAATTCTTGGAAGAAATCATTACAAGCCGAATCGAAACGTTCCCTGAAAAGACGGTGAACGACATGAGTCATTTTTTTAAGACCTCTACTCATTATTTCCTTTTTCTAGGCGTGATGGTACTGCTCTTCTCCTCACTTGGTTGTGGGGCAGTCGGCCCTCCCATTCCGCCCGAAAATGTTGGGATTGAAGCCAAGGTACGCAAACAACAGCAAGATCAGATTAGAAAAGAAGGAGGCTTGGACGAGGACCCCTTGAATGTACCGCTGGAAGAGGCAGTGGAATTACCCACCGTGTATCCCATCAATACCCGATAATACCCACGGATTTGTCCAGGGATAATCTTGCAGGGTACAATAAGGCTCCCCACGCGGTCTGCCCATCTGCTTGTGGAGGATAAAAAGAATGGATACCACTCTTTCTCACCCTGAATTCCGTCCCAAACTTCTATTACTTGATCCCTATCCGCGAAACAATCCTTATCATATGACCGCAAGCGAACGCCGGTCGATCTGGTTTCCAAAACTTAGCTTGCCAGCTATTGCAGCCTATACTCC
>DOFS01000272.1 GCA_003523945.1 Nitrospiraceae bacterium
ACGATGGAAAAAACTAGCTGAACTCCGGAAAATTTAAAAGAATCAGGGATGATCTTGAATGGGAATGGAGTCTTAGGACGTGATCGTGAGGTTTTTGATTGCGTAGTGACGAGACTCCGAGGGAGGACCATTTTAGGGAAAGCAATTTTCCTCTTTGTTTTTTCGGGAGGTCTTTGGGATTTCAATTGCTTTTTTCCAGTAGCCAGGGAAGCTTTCCCCCTAGGGGTAAATTTTAAATACCTCGTGAAGAGTTTAATCATAGGCATTTTGGCTGAAAAGGTACAACCCTTTCTGTTTATGCCCCTCATTGTGTCTATGCCCCTCATTGCTTTACAGGCATTCATCTTCCGCAGTTTCCAATTTAGGTTTCCGCTCACCACACCACAAGGATGACCGAAACGCCACATGCCATAACCGTCATAAAGAGTGAGTCATGAGTCTCGTCCCAGGGTTATTTTTCTAGTCTTCTAGGGAAAACCCAAGTTCGAGCAATAGTGCTCTTTAGTGAACCCGACCTCCTTGATTCCCATTCGTCTCGGAATATTCTCAGATGTACCATTCTATTTTTTTCAGGGAGGTGTGCCATGAAGTCTTCATGCCTGTTCGGGGGGTTCGTCGCCTGCCTTGCGATGGTGGGATTCGGACACGCAGATGTGGATGCCAGGAGACTTTTCGACAAGGGAGTCGAGAAGCACGTCAAAAAACGCCGGTTGTACTGATCCGGCCATTCGTCCTGCTCGATAGCCCGTAGCGGACAGAATTTTTCGTGTGTCGGATGGATCCCGGGTGAGGAAGACTGGGACCAACGGTTCGAAAGCTTTGGGGAAAGATGCTACAGTAGAACGGTGGCTTCACTGACATTTTCACCTTTCCCCGAACTTTTCTCCGCCATGCCATGACACCTTAATTGTTTTTCGGTTCAATTTTCCCTCGCTGGGTATTTATGGTTTCGCCATATTCTCAATGGGATTCGGCACGCTTTTCCTGCTTTAATCTCTGAATATTCTTTCCGTCCTGACTCCATATTCAAAATTTGGCATAAGGTTTGATAGCTCCTCTTTGTAATCGATTCCATGTTCTCTCTCGCTCACAATCTGAGAGAGCGTAGTTTGAGAGAGGGGTCAAAACATTCATCCGTTGCTTTAGGAACAGACCTTGAGAAAAGACTTATACCAGGAGGTGACATTATGGAATGTTTCCGTTGCCATGGTTTGATGGTCATGGATACCTGTCTGAATAAGGAGGGAGCTTTCGACACCATCTGGGTTTATGAATGGCGTTGTCTGAATTGTGGGGAAGTTTATGATTCGCAAACCCTATCCAATCGGAATAACTGCCAATACAAATCCTCCCCCAGACATGCCCAAGAGGTTGGCTGAATGATGCAATCCCGGAGGGAATTCCGAGGAAACTCTTTCCTTAAATCTCCTGTCTGGAGTGGAGGCATCCTATTGTTGATCGTGGGGTTGGGGTTGGGGTTGGGTCAGGCATGGGCACAAGAACAGGATGTCATTGCCGGAGGGAGGCACCTTTTTCAAAAGTTTTGTGCATCCTGCCATGGAGCACGGGCTATGGGAGATGGCCCTCTGTCCGGTTCATTGAAGCCCAAGCCGGCAAATCTAACCAAATTATCAGTCAACCATGGAGGCTCTTTCCCCTTTTGGTACGCGTACCGCACGATCGATGGACGCGATCACATTCCGGGTCATGGCACGCGTGATATGCCGGTGTTTGGAATCTGGTTCCGGATACCGGATGATGAAGTCTCGATTGAAACGGAGTGGGCGGACCAAGTACGAGGGCGAATATGGCAATTGTTGTCGTACCTGGAATCTATTCAAGAACGAGAACCATAAACGGCTCTGTCTGTCCAGAGATGACACCTCAGAACATCCCAACAGATGGTCGAACAGGAGGAAGATGATGCGTCAACAACACAAATGCCTTGGGTTTCTCAGTTTCATCCTCATCATGGCCTGGCCCATTCAGGCGTTCAGTCAGGAAGTTCCAGGCAACCCTCGGAATGGGAAAGTCCTGTTTGAAAAACATTGCGTGAACTGCCATGGACCAAAAGGGGCAGGTGACGGGCCGGACACCCAATTCTTGTTGGTACAGCCCGCGAATTTTCACTCGTTGGAATCACGATCAAAAACCGATTGGGAATTGATGACGGTGATCACCTATGGAGCCGTATTTTCTCCTATGCATGGGTGGTCGGAGCGCCTGACGGAAGATGAACGCTGGGATGTTCTGCGATATATCAGATTCCTGGCTCCCTTTAACCCCATCGCTAAACAACTTCATCCTTCAACAGAGAGGCACGGGTAAACGCTCAAGCACTCTCTTCAGATTAGCGGCTTAGGCCTATTATTCATGTTCACCTCAGGGAGGTTCAGCCATGTCAGACATGTTAAAAGTGATCGAGGTGTTAGCAGAATCAGACAAGAGTTGGGAGGATGCGGCTTCGCACGCCGTGACCCAGGCGGCCAAAAGTGTGCACGGCATAAAATCAATTTACATCAAAGATATGGAAGCCAAGGTAGAAAATAACAAGATCATCAAATATCGAATTAACGCGAACATATCTTTCCTGCTGGATTAGGCAGAACCGAAAGGCAGATGGATTCCCGCTCTTTGTCTATCTGGCCCATTCAGCCGGTCTGCCCTGAACACAGTCGAGGGTGCTCAGGTCAAGGTTCATGGAAGGATCCGGCCGGGCCATGGTACCGTCAATCCGGGCAGAGATTCTTCGCTTTATGCTCAGGATGACAAGCGGGTCATGACATACATGGACGGCCTTGAATCTTCACAAGGGTGGGAGCATTTTCCCCATGAGGCGGATATGGGGATTCGTGGGTTTGGCATAACCAAACCCCAAGCCTTTGAACAAGCGGCGTTAGCACTGACGGCTGTGGTTACGGATCCGCAACAGGTCGATCCTCAGATGGAGCGCCACTTCACCTGCGAGGCGCCGGATGATGAGCTCTTACTGGTCGATTGGCTGAACGCCCTCATCTATGAAATGGCATGCGGACACATGGTTTTTGGCCGGTTTGACGTCACGATCACAGACCATCATCTTACAGCCATTGCACGCGGGGAAACAGTCGATCGCATGAAACATGAACCAGCCGTAGAAATAAAAGGGGCGACCTATACCGAGTTATCTGTCCGGAAGATTGAGGGAAACGGATGGGTTGCCCAATGTGTCGTGGATGTTTAGTCTCATGAGTTGACCATGGCATGCATGCCGAGCCGGCTCTGTCAACGTACCGATTGATTCACCAATTTTTCTTGCGAAAAACCGTATGGACCTGAATCTCCTCACCCCTGCCTCTGCATATGAGTGGCACATTCCTCAAAAGGGAAGGATGCGCGTGCCGGGAATCATTTACGCGGATGAGTCACTCATTCGCGACATGGATCTCAAGGTCTATGAACAGGTCGTCAATGTGGCCACCCTCCCCGGAATTGTCCAAGCCTCGTTTGCGATGCCCGATGCCCACTGGGGCTACGGGTTTCCGATAGGCGGAGTCGCCGCCTTCGACCCTCAACAGGGCGGAGTGGTATCTGCCGGCGGTGTGGGGTTTGATATTTCCTGCGGCGTACGGGCCCTCTATACGGGTTTACGTGCGGATGATATCACTCCCCTGAAAGAGAAACTTGCGGACCTCTTATTTGCACAAGTGCCCGCTGGCGTGGGAAGTACTGGTCGATTGCATCTGAAACCCAAGGAAATGGATGATATGCTCGCCGGCGGTGCCCAATGGGCGGTCCAACGAGGCTATGGGACAGCGAAAGATTTGTCGCGCATTGAAGAACAGGGCTGCATGGCCGGGGCAAAACCCGCATGCGTATCTGATCACGCCAAGAAACGCCAGCAGGACGAAATGGGCACGTTAGGATCAGGGAATCATTATTTGGAAATTCAGGAGGTCGTGGAAACCTATCACGACCCCTTGTCGGAAAAACTCGGTATCCATGCCGGGGATATCCTGGTCAGCATTCATTGCGGATCTCGAGGACTTGGGCATCAAATCGGCACCGAATACCTTAAGAAAATGGTTGTGGCGGCAAGCCAGTATGGCATTACCTTGCCGGACCGCGAATTGGCCTGTGCTCCGATCGACTCCCCCCTGGGGCAGGAATATCTAGGAGCGATGCGAGCGGCGATGAATTGCGCCTTAGCCAACCGGGAAATCGTCACGCATTTAGTGCGTCAAGCCTTCTCAGAGATCTTTCCTCAGACGTCCCTCCCGCTGCTCTACGATGTGTCACACAACACCTGCAAAATGGAGGAGCATCAGATCGGCGGCCGGAGTCGGCGCGTCTTTGTCCATCGGAAAGGTGCCACCCGTGCATTTGGTCCGGGACATGCGGCCATCCCTGCTGACCTCCAGGCCTTCGGTCAACCGGTCCTTATCGGTGGAACCATGGGAACAGCCTCCTATCTTCTGGTCGGAACGAAAGAGGGTATGGGTCTGGCCTATGGGTCCG
>DOFS01000273.1 GCA_003523945.1 Nitrospiraceae bacterium
CCTATCGTAGTCGGATAGCGATGCGCGTATTGCTGACGGTGCTGACATGGTCTCTCTTTGAATGATGGTGTGGTGGGAAGGAATGCACTACGGCCACGAGACCTGCGAGAAAACCTGACTGCGGCCTAACGCCGCGCGCAGGCCAAAATTTGTCCGTGTGCAGCGCTTTGGTAAACTCTTTTGGTTTCGCTTAACCTATTCCCCTGTTCATGTTGTTCCATACCATTTTCGGTCACTCATGTATGCCCTCCAAACACAAGGGCCACACGATTCGATTCAGCCAGCCTCGATGCGACCGATTCTTGAACAATGTTGTACATATGTCAAGAATTCTGGTCTTCTTTCATAGCGCTTCCAGAGGTTTTTCTTCGCCTCCTGCCAGTCAAATATCTTCTCCCGTTCGCCTCCACTGCTCCGACGCCTGCCGCCAGTCCCATGATCGGACGCTCTTTTTCCTGGCGGGCCTGGTGTAAGTCTGGCGAGTTGGCCCGCTCTCCCATGTTTAGCGTCCGATCAATCAGATGAGAGGGGCGGGACGTCCATTTGCATGGTGCGTCTCGGAGAGCGCGACCGTTGTTTGGTCCTTTTCCCGAAACAAAAGGTCCTCGCCTGCCGGGGCGAAACCCGGCACAGAACATCACCTAGGCACGAGAGTGGAACAAAGTACATTCCCTTCACCTAACCACACGTTTTTTACTGCCAAACTCAGGACAGATTTCAGGGAAGATTTCGCTGAACCCTGCCTTCTCGGCTGGGCACAGGTCCTTCGCTGCCGGTTCAAGATGACAATCAGGTGATGGCTCTGTCTTCGCATGTTTTCCCACCTGTGTTAGGGTATGTCTGCCCTCATTCCGGGAATAGTCCTTCGTCGGGTTATTGAAAAACCCTAAATATTGAGCCAAGCCGTTTCCTCCCTTACAGTTCACGGACTCTCCTTTACTATGATAACCTCTTTAAAGTGTTAAGCTTCTTTAGCTATCCCGCTACAAATTTGCAAAGATTCAACTATGGCTGATTGTTGTAATGACAAAGCATGTGAGATTGAGGCCCTTCAAGATCGCCAAAGCTCCATACTCAAAATCGTGTTGGCGATTAATGCTGTGATGTTCCTGATAGAACTCACAGCAGGACTGCTCGCGGGTTCTGTTTCATTAATAGCGGACTCCCTGGATATGCTCGGTGATGCGCTGGTGTATGGCTTCAGTATTTATGTCATCGCACGAGGGGTAAGGATGAAAGCTAAGGCGGCCCTCCTCAAAGGCGGGATCATGGCGGCCTTCGGGCTCTTCGTGTTTGGGCAGGCGATGTATAAGATTATTGTCCCACACGTTCCCGTGTTCGAGACCATCGGGGTGATTGGCATACTTGCACTTGCCGCCAATAGCCTGTGCCTTGTTCTGCTTTGGCGGCATCGGGCCGATGACATCAATATGAGTTCGGTATGGTTGTGTTCCCGGAACGATATCATTGCCAATGTTTCGGTGTTGGGTGCCGCCATAGGGGTATGGCTCACCGGTTCAGGGTGGCCTGACATTCTCGTTGGAGTGGCACTGGCCGCGCTGTTTTTACGATCAGCGTTATTCGTCTTGCAAGGTGCGAAGGAGGAGCTTCGGATAACCAATGCCTAATCTCTCCATCAATGCGGCCCCCTAAATGTGCCCCTTCACTCTGCTTTCGCCTGCCGTTGGTGCTGACTCCTTCTTCTCATCTCCTTGAACGTGTGCTACGGTGTGTCCTGCTCATTCCAGCAATCATTCTTTACCCACGCCATGCGTATTCTAATCTTGAACAGCGGGAGTTCCTCTCTGAAGTTCCGGCTGGTCGATTACCCCTCGTCAGCGTCGGCATCCAACTTTGATCCGGCAACCATCCTCCAGGGTATCGTGACGGGTATCGGCAAAGAGTCGTCCCTGAAGATCACTGATCCGCAACGAGCTACCCCCATCCCTACCCGCCAAGACATCCTAAATCATGGACAGGCGGTGGCATGGGTGTGGGAAAGTCTTCAGGGCATAAACCACCAAAGCGGAGAAGCCAGGGGAGAACACGGGATAGCTATTGATGCCGTAGGCGTCCGCGTCGTGCATGGCGGCCCCCGGTTTACCCAATCCGTGCTGATCAATGAGACGGTTTTGGGCCAAATCGAAGAATTAAGTCCATTGGCGCCCCTCCATAATCCACCATGTCTGGAAGGCATTTACCAGATTCGTACTCTACTGGGTCCACAGATACCCATCGTCGCGGTGTTTGACACAAGCTTTCATCGCACGCTTCCCGAACAGGCCCGAACCTATGCAATTCCCAATGAGTGGGCCGCCCGCCATGGTATCGAACGCTTTGGCTTTCATGGGATTGCCCATGCTTCGCTGGCTGACAGTTACGCCCGCTATTCCAGTCGGCCGTTAGAGGAAACCAGGCTCATCACCTTTCAATTAGGGCAAGGCTGCTCGGTCACCGCCATCAACAAAGGGACCGTGATCGACACCTCAATGGGGTTTACGCCGTTAGAAGGCCTCGTAATGGGCACACGATGTGGAGATATCGATCCAGCCATCATTGGCTATCTCGCCGAACATGAACACCTGTCCCCTCAAGAGATCGATCATCAGTTGAATACGCAGTCCGGCCTGTTGGGCTTGTCAGGCCAGACCTCTGACATGCGCCAACTTCTTAAGGCCCTCTACGAGCAACAGGATCCTCGCGCCACTCTGGCCATTGAGGTATTCTGCCATCGTGCGCGTAAGTACCTGGGGGCCTATCTGGCAGTCTTGGGCGGAGCCGATGCGGTTATTTTTGGGGGCGGAATTGGTGAACGGGCTCCTGACATCCGCGCTCGAATCTGTAAGGGAATGGACTGGTGCGGTCTCTCACTTGATTGCCCTCGAAATCTCGAGGTCTCTGATGTGCAAGCTGGAGAGGCCATTCCTATACATAGCAATGAATCTACTACGGAATTACTGGTGATTGGAACCAACGAAGAATCGTGGGTAGCCCGCGAAACGTTTCAATGCCTGAGAAATGCCTCATGAACACAGCTCAAAACTCATTGGCCAGACGAAAAACCTCTACAGGAGCTGACAGAACCATTCTCATTTTGTTCATTATCAACAAGCCCAACTTCATTCTGTGGATAAATCATTTTAGAAGATCATGACGAGCTTTTGAAGAAAGACACGAGGATCAACTGAATCAAAAAAGTCAAGAGAAAATCATCA